>CAYTRM010000451.1:0-2305 GCA_964440225.1 uncultured Thermoleophilia bacterium
GCTCCTGCCGAGGCGCCGACGCGAGCGCGGGGGCTCCTCCAGGTCTACACGGGCGACGGCAAGGGCAAGACCACGGCCGCGGCAGGCCTCGCGCTGCGCGCCCGCGGCGCCGGGCTGCGCGTCGCCTTCGTCCAGTTCGTGAAGGGCGGCCGCGAGAGCTCCGAGCTGGCGCCGCTGCGCGCCGCCGGCGTCCTGGTCTTGCGCCCGGCGGCCCCGCGCAGCGGCCTGCTGCGCGGGGCCGCGACTCCAGAGGACCGCGCCGCCGCCGCGGCCGCCTGGGCCGCGGCCCGGTCGGCGCTCGCCGACGAGACCCGCGACCTCGTGGTGCTCGACGAGCTGCACGCCGCGTTGCGGCACGGGCTCGTCGAGACGGACGAGGTCCTCGCCGCGCTGGCCGCCCGCCCGGCGCGCCTGGAGGTCGTCACCACCGGCCGCGGCGCGCCCGAGGCGCTGCTCGCGGCGGCCGACCTCGTCACCGAGATGACGCCGGTCCGCCATCCGTACCCCGACGTTCCCGCCCGCAGAGGAGTGGAGCTGTGATGCCGTCTTTTGAACCGTCCACCCCTCGTCCCGACGCCGCGGCCGCGCAGACGCCGCCATCTTCCTCCGCGGCCCGCGCGATCATGTGCGTCGGCACCGGCTCCCACGCCGGCAAGAGCGTGCTCGCGGCGGCGCTGTGCCGTATCTACGCGCGCAGGGGCTATCGCGTCGCCCCGTTCAAGGCGCAGAACATGGCGCTCAACTCGTTCGTCACCCCGGAGGGGGGCGAGCTCGGCCGGGCGCAGGCCTACCAGGCGCGGGCCGCCGGCGTCGAGCCGCACGTGGACATGAACCCGGTGCTGCTCAAGCCGAGCTCGCAGACCGGCAGCCAGGTCATCGTCCTCGGCAGGCCGGTGCGGCACATGGCGGTGCGGGAGTACCACGCCTATCAGCCCGAGGTCTGGCCTACGGTGACGGCCGCCTACGACCGTCTCCGGGCGGCCAACGACCTCATCGTCATCGAGGGCGCGGGCAGCCCGGCCGAGATCAACCTGCGCGGGCAGGACATCGTCAACATGAGGATGGCCCTCTATGCGCGGTGCCCGGTGCTCCTCATCGGCGACATCGACCGGGGCGGTGTGTTCGCCAGCCTGGTCGGTCACATGGAGCTGTTCACGCCGGAGGAGCGCGAGCTCATCGCGGCCTTTGTGATCAACAAGTTCCGCGGCGATGCCTCGCTGCTCGACTCGGGCATCGAGTTCCTGCGGGAGCGGACCGGCGTGCCGACGCTCGGGGTGGTGCCGATGCTTGCCGACTGGCGCGGCGACGAAGAGGACTCTCTGGGCATCGAGGACCGGCGCCGGAGGGCGAAGCCGAGCGCGCCGGTCCAGATCGCCGTGGTCCGGCTGCCGTTCATCAGTAACTACACGGACTTCGACGCGCTTGCCGACGAGCCGGACGTGAACGTGCGGTACGTCACGACGGCCAGCGGCTTGGACGGCGCCTCAGCGGTCGTTCTGCCCGGCACCAAGAGCACGATCGCCGACCTCGAGTGGCTGCGGCGGAGCGGCCTGGCGGCGGCGGTGCGGGAGAGGGCCGCCGCCGGCACGCCGGTGCTCGGCATCTGCGGCGGCTTCCAGATGCTCGGCCGCCGGATCCACGACCCGGAGCGGGTGGAATCGGACGCCGGGTCGGTCGACGGTCTTGGCCTGCTCGACGCGGAGACGACGTTCGCCGGCGACAAGCGCACCGTGCGGGTGGACGGCGAGCTGCTGGATGCGCCGGGAGAGACGGCCGGCGGACTCCTCGGCCCGGCGGGCACGCCGCTGCACGGCTACGAGATCCACATGGGCCGGACGACGCTGGGTCCCGGCGCCGCCCCGCTGCTGCGGGTCCGCGGCGCCGGTGACACGGGCCACGCCGACGGCGCCGGTACGGCGCTGGCCTGCGGGAGCTACGTCCATGGCCTCTTCGACCATCCGGCGCTTCGCGGCGCCTTTCTCAACCGGCTCCGTGCGGGGCTGGGTCTGCCGGCGCGCGAGAGCGTCGCCCCGCCGGTGGATGACGACATCGACCGCCTCGCCGATCACGTCGAGGAGTACCTCGACGCCGAGCTGCTGGAGCGCATCGTGGGACTGGAAGGGCGTTGAACCGGACGCCTCGATCGGGTCGATCACTCCTGACCGCCGGCCGATCCGCGCGGCGCCTCGCCGCGGACGGCCCCGAGGTCGAGCTTGGGTGGGTCGCGTCAGCCGGCGTCGCGGAGGACGCGCTCGAGCACGGCCTCGGCTCGCGCGCGGGCTTCGGCCGGCCGCTCGTCTCTCAG
>CAYTRM010000452.1:0-2298 GCA_964440225.1 uncultured Thermoleophilia bacterium
AAGCGCACCCGCGGTACTCTTCTCGATTTCGGCAGCCTGAGCCGCCGCGGCGGCGTGATCGCCCAAGACGGCAATCGATCGCTCCCTGCCCAGCGGGGTAAGCGCCCATCTGCCCGTCCTTGTATCGCGAACGATGAAGCTGGCCTTCGAGAGATTGGCCATGTGCGCCGGCACGTTAGAGGGCGCCGGCACGCGCAGCGCCTCGAACACCGCTTGTACATCAGACGATGCAAAGAGGCCATCTGCAGCTTGCGATGACGCGATACTGGCCGCAGCTAGTACCTTGTAGGACTGCTTCTCCAAGAGCTGGATGTAGAGACCGAGGCCGGCCATCTCACTCGGCGCCCACCATCATACTCACGAGCTCCCTCGCTTTCTCCCAGCCTGGCTGAGTCATCTTCAGCATCTTCTTGCGCCCGCTCTCTCTGACAATGAAGACGTCGTGCATTTGCTTGATCGCCTTGGAGAAGTTCGGTGAGTCGTACTTGCGGTAGTGCTCAGCGACCTCGCGAATCCTGTCGGCCTCAGTTGTCTCGGGATCGAGACCGCCCGCCTGCCTGCCTGCCACCACGAGGAGTGCGATTTCTCGCGTCGCCGCCTTCATGGCGCCAGACAACTTGGTGGAGGGGAGAACGAGCTTCAGCTCCTCACCTTCCACGTGATACACGCGCTCGGTGTTCTCGCGGCTCACCTGCAACCGCTGGGCAATCATTCCGATCGGGTCGTGCTGATCGACCGCTCCGTGTGTGCCAGCCGCAGTCTGCGGCGGTGCTACGGCTGCAGCGCCAACTCCACGAATAGTCTGTACTGACAGCATGTCGATTGCTCTGCCGAACGCCACCTCATGAAGCTCGCGTGGCAGATCCGCCTCCTGCACGGCCTCCCTAGCCTCCCTGAGGATGGCCGCTATGTTGTGTACGTCCATTACCATCTCCAATCTATGGTCGCCCGGCTCTTGCAGGGCATTCAAGCACACTACTGCTGTCCTGTCAAAGTCGTATACGTGACGCTCATTCGCTTGATGAGTCATTACCTACGTCTCACTATGTAGAAAATGCCTTCTTTGCGGCTGTTTTTACTGTTCGTAATCGAATGGCCTAGATGGTCGGTTTGTTATGATGGCGTACACGTCACACGCAGCGCGATGCGGCGACGAGTACGCTGGTCTGACGCGCCAAGGGAGTCGTCAGCGACCTGAAACCGAGGGCGGCGTAGGACACGTGCGGTGCGTTCGCGACCTATGTATCCTCCAGCCGATAGACTGTCGCTATGGCCACGAACGGCAAGAAGCTAGCCACACAGCAGTCGGTCAACTCCGCGGTCAAGCAGATCTGCGACATCATGCGGCGGTCCAACTGCGCCGGCGCGCTGCAGTACGTGCCGGAGCTCACCTGGATCCTCTTCCTGCGCATCCTGGACGAGCGGGAGGAGCGCGAGGCCGCAGAGGCTCGTGCGGTCGGCGTCGAGTACAGGCCGTCGCTGGCGGCGCCGTACCGCTGGCGCGACTGGGCGGCGCCGGACGGCGCCAAGCGCAAGGAGCTTCAGGAGGGTGCCCTCGGCGCCGTCTTCGACTTCCTGCACCAGCAACTCCTGCCGCACCTGCGTGAACTCGGCGAGCAGCCGCAGGCCAACTCGCGTCAGAGGGTCATCAGCCAGATCATGAGCTCGGTGGAGCGCACGCGCATCGACACCGAGCGCAACTTCCTCGACGTCATCGACAAGGTCGACGAGATCGACCATGAGTCCGTCGACACCACCCACGTCTTTACACTCTCGCAGGTCTACGAGGGCCTGCTCCTCAAGATGGGCGAGAAGGGCAACGACGGCGGTCAGTTCTTCACGCCGCGCGAGATCATCCGCGCCATGGTCCGCGTCGTCGACCCGACCATCGGAGAGACGATCTACGACCCGGGCTGCGGCACCGGCGGGTTCCTGGCGCAGTCCTACGAGCAGATGACGGGCGCCGGTAACGGCAACATCACCTCGTCCGACCAGCTCGTCACCCTGCAGGAGCACACGTTCTACGGCCGCGAGAAGGACAACGCCATCTATCCCATCGCGCTGGCCAACCTGGTGCTCCACGGCATCGACGCGCCGCACCTGTGGCACGGCAACACGCTCACCGGCTCGGTCGCCTACGACGGCCTGTTCGTCGGCGCGCCGCCACTGTTCGATGTCGTGCTCATGAACCCGCCGTTCGGGGGCAAGGAGGGCAAGGACGCGCAGACCCGGTTCGCCTACAAGACCGGCGCGACCCAGGTCCTCTTCCTGCAGCACGTGATCGACAGCTTGCGGCCG
>CAYTRM010000453.1:0-2287 GCA_964440225.1 uncultured Thermoleophilia bacterium
CAATGACTTCGCTGCTGGGCAAACAGCAGGTCCACCTGAAGAGCGGCGACTTCACCGGCGGCGCGCCCGAGGACACGACCATGGCTGCGGCGGTCGCCGACGTCGGGTGCTACTACGGCCTGCCGACGCAGTGCGGCGTGAACTCGAGCGGCGCCAAGGAGCCGTCGTGGCAGTCGGCGCTCGACGACACCTCGACGACCTTGCTGTCGCTGGCAGCCGGTGTCGACCTGCTCACGGGTGTCGGCATGGTCTCCGGCGGAAGGATCTTCAGCTACGAGGAGATGGCGCTTGCCGTCGAGACGCTCGCCGAGGCGCGGGCGCTCGCCGCCGGCATCGACGCTTCATCGTTCGGCGGGGGACCCGGCGGGCACGCTTCGCTCGCCGCCGGCCCCACGCTGATGATCGACGAGTCGCACCGGCACTGGACCGCCGCCGGCCGCCAGACCGCCCTCGACCGCGCCCATCAGCGCATCGCCGACGCTGTCGCCTCGCATCGCCCGCCGCCGCTCTCCCCGGCGCTCGACGCGGAGTTGCGCCGGCTCGCCGGGGTCGACTGAGCGCGAAGCGACCCGGCGATTTGCCCACCGGAGCCTCGTGCGGCTCACCCCGAGTGGAGCAGGCGCGTCCTTGCGCATGGGCGTTCTGCCCTCGTGGCTTGGCGTCGGAAGGCTTGTCTTTTCGGGGGTGTGCTGTATAAATCGAGTTCAGATGTCGCTTTGGGGGAACGCGGCACGGTATGTCCTGACCAGCGGTGGGGGCCGCATCCGTGACGAATTCCAGCCAGAAGCCGCACGGTACGTCGGGAACAAGTCAGCCGGAAAGGACGGAAGCATGAGAAAGAACAAGACCTACATCTTGGCAGCAATGCTCCTGATCGCGATCGTCGCGATCATGGGTATCGTTGCCGCCTGCGGAGGCGAGACCGAGGAGGAAGCCAGCCCGGAGGCCGCCACAGCGATGGAGCTGGCCACCGAGGTTCTGGGCCGTGAGCCCACGGGTCTGGCCAAGACCATCATCGACCGCGGCAGCATCATCGTCGCCAACGACGCCAACTACCCGCCGCAGAGCTCGGTCGACCAGGCCACCGGTCAGCTGGTGGGCTTCGACGTCGACGTCGCCAACAAGATGGGTGAGCTCCTGATGCTCACGGTCGAGTTCAAGAACCCCGCGTGGGAGACCATCCCGACCGGCCTCAACCAGGGCCGCTTCGACGTCTCCATCGGCTCGATGACCATCACCGCCGAGCGCCAGAAGGCCCTCGACTTCACCGACCCCTACTACTACACCTCGGGTCAGGTCTTCGTGAAGAAGGGCGGCACCCAGATCGCCGGTGTCGAGGATCTCTCCGGCAAGACCGTCGGCGTGGGCGCCGCGACCACGTACTACGACTTCCTCAAGGCCGAGAGCGACGCAGACGTGAAGACCTACACCACCGACGCCGACACGTTCCCGGATCTTCGCAACGGCAACCTCGACTTCGTGATGACCGCCGGCCCCACGGGCCAGCAGGCGATCCTCGCCGGCCAACCATTCGACTTCTCGGGCAAGCCGCTCTCATACGATGACTGCTGCTTCGCGATCAAGCTGGGCGAGCCTGACTGGCTGACCATGCTGGACTACGCCGTCCGGACGATGCACGAGGACGGCTCGCTCACCGAGATGAGCGAGCAGTGGTACAACGGTCTCGACCTCACGGTCAAGGAGTGATGACCACGCGGTTCCGCGCCGCGGATGCAGCCGCATCGAACGTCGCGTCGACTGCGGTGGGGGGCGTCTCGGTCCCTCGCGCGCGTCCTCTCCAGCAGGAAGCTTCATCCGCGTGCGGACCCGAAGAACACAGATGGGACCACCCGGCGCCGATCTCGTCACAGGCGGCGATATGACGAATCGCTATGCGCCAATCGTCAGCTGTGCTGGGTCGCGGCTCGTCGGTCACGTGATCGACGAGCAGCGAGCCGCCGCGGCCGTTGGGCAGGGTGCATCGGCCCTCGTTCACGGGATGGCTCCAGTCGGGAGCTTGGCCCCCCAAAGAGAACCGTTTGGGAGCCACTGCGAGAGACCGCTCGACCAGATCGGGTGGGAATCGCGCGATATGGGATGCCTCATCGACGACAGCTCCGGCGCCGGCGAGAATGTGCGTGCCCTGGTCCGTGTCGACGTGCATGTCGACCGTGGCGAGAACGAGGAGCGTGCGCTCATGCAGCCGGGAGCGCTCATCGAAGGCGAGAATCTCGACCGTGGCCGTCACGAGCATCCCCCAGCGCCGGACGCACTCAGCACATGGGAA
>CAYTRM010000454.1:0-2278 GCA_964440225.1 uncultured Thermoleophilia bacterium
GGGGCGTACTACCGCGCCGCCACGTACTACCGCACAGCGGAGTTCTTCCTGCACGGCGACCCGGACGATCCACGCATCGTGGCCACCTGGAGAAAGGGCCGCGACGCCTTCGTGGCCGCGGCCTCGACGGACACCGCCTCGTTCGAGCGCGTGAGGATCCCCTACGGGAGCACGACGCTGCCCGGCTACTTCTACGCGGCAGCGGGCGCGACGGGACGCCGGCCGCTCGTCATCGTGCAGACCGGCTTCGACGGCTGCCAGGAGGAGCTCCACCCCTATGCGCTGGCGGGTCTCGAGCGGGGCTACAACGTCCTCACCTTCGAGGGGCCCGGGCAGGGTCAGGTGATCCGCGTCCAGCAGTTGCCGTTCCGGGCCGACTGGGAGCGCGTGGTGCGTCGCGTGGTCGACTACGCGATCGTTCGTCCGGATGTGGACGCAGACCGCATCGCTCTCTGGGGCATCAGCCTGGGTGGCCACCTGGCGCCGCGCGCCGCCGCCTACGAGCATCGCCTCGCGGCGGTCGTCGCCGACGGCGCCATCTACGACGTCGGCATGAGCCTCCTGGGCGATCTCAAGAAGGGCGGCGTCGTGCCGGCGTCGATGACCGAAGCGGATCTGCAGGACTACCTGCGCACCGACCCCGAGGAGTTCAACCAGGCGATCCGGTCGGCGATGAGCGCCGACACCCGCGTCCGCTGGCAGAACGAGCAGGGCATGTACGTCATGCGGGAGAGCTCGCCGGCGCTGTTCTGGGCCGCCTACCTCGACTTCACGCTGAAGGGCGCCGCCGAGCGGATCCGCTGCCCCGTGCTGGTCAGCTACGGCACCGCCGACGCCTTCGATCCCGGCGGACGACAGGCGAAGCTCCTCTACGAGAACCTCACGGCGCCCAGGAAGCTGATGCGATTCACGCAGCGGTACGAGGCCGGAGACCACTGCCAGCTCGGCGCGTTCGGGCTGAGCTTCGGCGAGAAGTTCGACTGGCTCGACGAGACGCTGTCCGGCGCCGGGTCTCCGGACCCCTGACCGCCGCCTCGGTCGCGCGCCGGCCGCCGAGTGACTCCCCGAGCGCCGCGGACACGGCGCGCTGGAAGACGTCTTCTTCCGGCGTCACGCCGGTCCACGACTTCAAGAGCAGCATCGCGAGTCGGTGATCACATCCACGGCAGTCAGCCCCGGGCCGGCGCCGTTCCACGGCTCGGGCACGGGGGCCAGCTCGGGGGCGGAGCCGAGGGTTGTGGCGTTCATGAGGATGTCCGTGCCTTCGGGGATGGTGACGGCCCCGCTCCGCTGGGAGCCGTTGCCTGCCCGGGTGACGGCTCCGGCGCGGCGGGCTCTCTCCGGACGGACGGATCCTGCCGACAGTGCTATCGTGTAGAACGTGAGGGCTGGAGCGCGTACGGCTCCGCCGGTCTGTCGAGAGAGGGCAGACCCGGAGGGGCATCTGGCGCTGCCGCACCAGTACGAAAGGAGATCGCATGAAGAGATGGCTGATGGTCGCGGCGATCGCGACCATGGCGCTCGTGGTGAGCGCCCCCGCCTGGGCGCAGGGAGGCGACCCCGCGGGGCCGGGACCTGGAGGCAAGGCCCAGAGGTTCGTCTGCCAGGGCACCGTCGTCAGTGTCGACGCCGATGCCGGGACGCTCGTCGTCAAGGTCAAGATGATGAGCCGCACCTTCCGCGGCGCAAAGGCGCTCCGCGGCGAGGAGGTCACCGTCGCTGTAACCGATCAGACGGTCGTCCTGCTGCGCCAGAAGAGGGCCAACAGGACGCTGTCGGGGGCGGTGCCGATGGCATTCGCCGACCTCAAGCCCGGCCGCGCCGTCAACATCGCCGGGACGGTCGTCGTCCAGGACGGCGTGAAGCATCTGACGGCGAGACGGATCGTCATGCTCGTGCCCACGTACAAGTTCCAGAGCAACGCCACCATCGTCTCGACCGACGAGGCCACCGGCACCTTCGTGGTCGAGGTCAAGACCATGAGCCGCGCCTGGCACGGCTGGCGGAAGATGCGGAGCCTGGCCGGCGACGAGATCACCATCGTCACCACCGAGGCGACGCGGTTCTATAAGCGCCAGCTCGGTGAAGACGGCTCAGTCGGTCCGGTCGTCGAGGCGACGTTCGCCAATCTCGTGGCCGGCAACCGGATCCACATCGGCGGCAGGGTCGTAGCGGCCGATGACGGCTCCATCGAGTTCCGGGCGCTGCGCGTCGTCGAGTTCCTCCCCGCGCCGGTCGCACCCTGACCGACGCGTCGCTCAACAGGTAGCGTCCGCCC
>CAYTRM010000455.1:0-2273 GCA_964440225.1 uncultured Thermoleophilia bacterium
TCCCGGCGCTCAAGCTCAAGATGGGCCACGACGTGGTGAGCGACGAGCAGCTGCGGCGTCTCACCGAGACCTCACACTTCGTCGCCGACACCGTCAACGCGGCCGTCTGGGCGCACGCGCCCTACGTCGGCCGCTCGGCCTTCGCGCACAAGGGCGGCCTGCACGTGGCGGCGGTCGAGAAGGCCCCCCAGACCTTCGAGCACGTCGAGCCGGCGAGCGTGGGCAACGAACAGCGCGTCGTGATCTCCGAGCTGTCCGGCAAGGGAGCGGTGGCGCGCAGGGCGCGCGAGCTGGGCCTGGATCTGGAGGGCGACGACGCGCGCGTCGCGACCGTCCTCAGGCGCCTCAAGGCGCGCGAGCACGAGGGTTACCACTACGAGGCCGCGGACGCGTCGTTCGACCTGCTCCTGCGCGAGGAGCTCGCGCCGCACGACCCGCTGTTCCGCCTCGAGAGCTTCCGCGTCATCGTCGAGAAGCGGGAGGACGGCAAGGCGGTCGTCGAGGCGACGATCAAGGTGCACGTCGGCGACGAGCGCATCATCAGCACCGCCGAGGGCAACGGCCCCGTCAACGCGCTCGACACGGCGTTGCGCAAGGCGATCGTGAGCAAGTACCCGCACCTCGCGGACATCGAGCTGGTCAACTACAAGGTGCGCATCCTGGACGAGACCAAGGGTACCGGCGCCGTCACCCGGGTGCTGCTCGACGCCAGCGACGGCGACGACAGCTGGGGCAGCATCGGCGTGAGCGAGAACATCATCGAGGCGAGCTGGGAGGCTCTGGTCGACTCGATCGAGTTCGGGATGCTGCGGTGCGGCAAAGAGTGAGCGCCGGCGGGGCTCCGCCGGCCGGCGCCTTCGGACGCGTCGAGGTCGCCGGCGAGGAGCGGTACTGCCGCTTCGCCGCCGACTCGGTCGAGCTGCTCGACCGGCCGGCGTGGGAGCCGGGCGCGGCCGTCATGGGGGAGGCGGCGCTCGCGGATTGCCGCCTGCTCGCTCCCGTCGTCCCCGGCAAGATCGTCGCCGTCGGCCTCAACTACCGGGCGCACGCGGAGGAGTTCGCCATGGCGACGAACGCCGAGCCCATCCTGTTCATGAAGCCGCGCACGGCGGTGATCGGGCCGGGAGACGCCATCGTCCGCCCGGCGCGCTCGGCCCAGGTCGACTACGAGGCCGAGCTGGTCGTCGTGGTGGGCCGGCGCTGCAAGGACGTCCCGCCGGCCGCGGCCGCCGCCTGCGTCGCCGGCTACACCTGCGGCAACGACGTCACCGCGCGCGACCTGCAGAAGGTGGACGGGCAGTGGACGCGCGCCAAGAGCTTCGACACCTTCTGCCCGCTCGGGCCGTGGATCGTGCCGGAGGCGCCGTCTCCGGAGGCGCGCGTGAGCGCGCGCCTCGACGGCGCCGAGGTCCAGCACGGCCTGGTCGGCGACATGATCGTCTCGCCGCTGGAGCTCCTGGCGTTCGCCGGCGGCGTCATGACTCTCGAGCCCGGCGACGTGCTCATGACGGGTACGCCACCGGGTGTGGGCCCGCTCGCCGTGGGGCAGACGGTGACGATCGCCGTCGACGGCGTCGGCGAACTGAGCAACACCGTCGCCTGAGCCCGCCCGGCGCTCTGCCCGCTTCGCGTGACGCGAGCCGCGCGGATCCTACTTCACGGCGACCTTGTCGCGGTCACCGGGGTCGACCAGCACCGAGATGCGATCGCCGGGCCGGTAGGCGGGGATCTCGAATCGACTCATGAGGCACTTGGTGGTGACCTCGTACGGCTCGCCGTCAACGGGTTCCACGCGCAGCCGCAGTTTCGCCAGCGGGTAGTTGCCCTGCACGGTGACGCCCGTCTCGCGGACCTCGATGATCGTCGCCTCGGCCGGCCGGCCTCTTCTGCGGAGCCGGTTGTTGCGAGCCTCGTCGTGAAAGAAGAACCAGAAGCAGAAGGCGGTGAGCGCGAGCATCCCCACGGAGACGATCGACCCGGCCACCGGCGTCACGGCGATGACGGCGCCCAGCGCGGCCACCAGAGCGACGGCGACGATGATCAGGCTGACCTGGTTGAGCCTGCCGAGGCGCTGCCACAGCTCGCGCATCGTGGACCTCCATCCTCGCAACATCCCTCGCCTCTGGGGAGCATGATACGCCGCCGGCGTGGCGGCCCCGGCGTTGGGTCGTGGCCGCGAGCCGGAGTGGGCCGGAGCGTGCCGGCGCGAGCCTCGGGCCTCGGGGGCGGCCTCCGCTACCCGCGCTCGGACGTCGCCGGGGAGGCTCGCCGGC
>CAYTRM010000456.1:0-1036 GCA_964440225.1 uncultured Thermoleophilia bacterium
CGCGAGAACTGCGGCAAAGACATCGATAAGGCGTAAATGACGATGGCCAGGCTCAAGGACAAGTATTTCAGCGAGATCGTACCCGAGCTCAAAGGGGAGTTCGGTTATCGCAACGTGATGGAAGTCCCTCGCGTCACCAAGGTGACTCTCAATATGGGAGTCGGTGAGGCGAAGGTGAACACGAAGCTGCTCGACGAAGCCGTCGAGGAGATGGCGTTGATCAGCGGCCAGCGGCCGGCGGTCACGAAGGCTCGCAAGTCGATCGCCAACTTCAAGTTGCGCGAGGGCATGTCGATCGGCTGTCGTGTGACGCTGCGCGGCGAGCGCATGTACGAGATGATCGACCGTCTCGTGTCCATCGCGCTGCCGCGCATCCGCGACTTCCGCGGCATCTCGCCGGACCAGTTCGACGGTCGCGGCAACTTCGCCATGGGTGTGCGCGAGCAGACGATCTTCCCCGAGATCGACTACGACTCGGTGGAGGAGTTCCGCGGTCTCAACATCGTGATCACGACGACCGCCAAGACGGACGAGGAGGGGCGTGCTCTGCTGACCAAGCTCGGCATGCCGTTCCGTTCGAACTAGGAGCATCTGAAGCATGGCGAAGACATCCCTCGTGGTGAAAGCCGGGCGCAAGCAGCGCTACAAGACGCGCGAGTACAACCGCTGCCAGCGATGCGGTCGGCCGCGTGCGTACTACCGCAAGTTCGGGCTCTGCCGAATCTGGCTGCGCGAAGTCGCGCACCAGGGCGTCATCCCCGGTATGACCAAGTCGAGCTGGTGAGGAGGCGAGGACCATGTCAATGACAGACCCCATCGCCGACATGCTCACGCGCGTCCGCAACGGCAGCACCGCGCGGCACAGCACGGTCGAGATCCCGGCGTCGAAGATGAAGGCCGAGATCGCCCGTCTGATGACCGAGCAGGGCTACATCGTCGGCTACGACACCAAGCCGGGTGAGCACGGCAAGGTCATCATCGTCGAGCTCAAGTACGGCAAGAACAGAGAACGGGTCATCTCCGGCATCAAGCGCGT
>CAYTRM010000456.1:1046-2271 GCA_964440225.1 uncultured Thermoleophilia bacterium
ACGCCAAGAAGGAGTCGTTGCCCAAGGTGCTCGGCGGACTCGGCACAGCGATCATCTCCACCTCCCGGGGTCTCGTGACCAGCGCTGAGGCGCGGAAGCTCGGCCTGGGCGGCGAAGTGATCTGCTTCATCTGGTAAGGACGGCACATGTCGAGGATCGGAAAAGCACCCATCCCGCTGCCCGACGGCGTGGACTTCAAGTACGACAACGCCGTCGTCACAGTGAAAGGCCCGAAGGGCGAACTCACCCAGAGGGTCCCGCGCGAGATGATCGTCGAGGTCGCCGACGGCGTCATCGCGGTCAAGCGGCCCACCGACAGCGGCCAGCATCGGTCGCTGCACGGGCTCACGCGCACGCTGATCGCCAACATGGTGACCGGCGTCACCGACGGCTTCGAGAAGCGTCTCGAGATCGTGGGCGTCGGCTACCGCGCCAGCCTCAAGGGCAACGACCTCGAGCTGCTGGTCGGGTACAGTCACCCGGTGCTCATCGAGCCGCCGGAGCACATCGTCTTCGAGACGCCGCAGGCCACCGTGGTCGTCGTGAAGGGCATCGACAAGCAGGTCGTCGGCGAGATCGCCGCCAAGGTGCGGTCCGTCCGGCCACCCGAGCCGTACAAGGGCAAGGGCATCCGGTACTCCGGCGAGTTCGTCCAGCGCAAGGTCGGCAAGCGCGCCTAGGCGCTGCCTGAGAGAAGAGGAACGACCAGAAGATGAGCGTACGCAGCATCAGAGAAGCCCGCGCCCGGCGCAAGCGCCGCATCCGCGGGCGCATCGAGGGTACCACCGAGCGCCCGCGCGTCTCGGTGTTCCGCTCGAACCGGGCGATCTACGCCCAGCTCGTCGACGACGGCGCCGCGGCGACGATCGTCGCCGCCCGTTCCGTCGAGATCGACGGCGCCGGGCTCAACAAGGCCGAGGTCGCCAAGAGAGTCGGCGAACTGCTGGCGCAGAGGGCCAAAGACAAGGGCATCGAGCGCGTCGTGTTCGATCGCTCGGGCTATCTGTATCACGGCCGAGTCAAGGCTCTCGCCGAGGGCGCCCGCGAGGGCGGCCTGGTTTTCTGACAAGGAGAATAGGACCCCGTGGCTAGAGGATCATTCAGCGAAGGCAACGAGCTCAAAGAGCGCGTCGTCGACATCAACCGCGTCGCCAAGGTCGTCAAGGGTGGCCGGCGGTTCTCCTTCACGGCTCGCCTGCTACGACTATGAAAGCTCGGGGTCTCA
>CAYTRM010000457.1:0-2265 GCA_964440225.1 uncultured Thermoleophilia bacterium
CCGCCTGGCTGCCGGACGGCGGCGCGTGAGGGTCGCGATCGTCGACTTGGGCACGAACACGTGCCGGCTGTTCCTTGCGGCGGTGGCGGACGGCGGGGCGGTGGACACCGCCGACCGCGTCACGACCGTCGTCCGTCTGGGGCAGGGCGTGGACCGCACGGGCCGGCTGCACCCCGACGCCGTGGCCCGCACGCGCGCCTGCATCGCGGGCTATGCGCCGCGCCTTGAGGCCTACGGCCCGGCGCGGCGCCTGCTCGTCGCCACCAGCGTCCTTCGCGACGCCGCCGACGGGCGTGAGTTCCTCGAAGCCCTCGAGCGTGAGTTCGCGCTGCCGTGGCGAGTCCTCGGCGGGGAAGAGGAGGGTGCTCTCGCCTTTCGCGGCGGGACGTCGTGGCTCGCCGCGCCCTCCGGCGTCGTGGACGCCGGGCCGGGCGGGGGATCCGGCGCCGCCCCCGACCCCCTTCTGCTCGTCGACATCGGCGGCGGCAGCACCGAGTTCGCGATCGGCTCGGCCGGGCAAGCGCCGGCGTTCGTGCGCAGCCTCGATGTCGGTGTCGTGCGCCTGACCGAGCGGTTCTTCGCCGGCGACCCGCCGGCGACGGCGGAGGTCGCGGCCCTGTCGGACCACGTCGCCGCCGCCATCGCTCGCGGCGTGCCGGCCGACCTGCGCGCCGCCGCCGGCGGCGCGGTCGGCGTCGCCGGCACGTTCACGACGCTGGTCGCGCACAAGCTGGGCCTGCGCGAGTACGACGCCCGGCTCGTCCAGGGGCACGTGCTCACACTCGCCGACATCGACGCGGCGGTGGCACTGTTCGCCCGCCTCACCAGCGCCGAGCGCGGCCGGCTGCCGGGCATCCAGCCCGGCCGCGAGGACGTCATCCTCGCCGGCGCCCTCATCGCGCGCGAGGCATGTGCCGCCTTCGGCCTCGACGCCGCCTGCGTCAGCGAGGCCGACATCCTCGAGGGCGCCGCCCTCGCTCTCGCCGAAGGCTCGCTCGGGCCGGCCGCCTGAGCCGGACGACGTCGTTGCTGCATGCCGGGCGGTGTCGCCCGGTCGCGGGGCGCCCGGGTTGACCGCCCGTCGCGGCGTCGGTACCGTCGGGTGCAAGGTCCGCGCACTCATCGGAGGTCGCCCGTGTTCGTTCGTCGTCTCGCGGCTCGCACCGTCGCAACGCCGCTGTTCGTCTTTGCCGCCTGGCTCTTCGTGACCGGGGCGCTCGGCCCGGCCACCGGCTGAGCCGGGCGCCGCTCGCCCTCCGTCGCGTCGCGCCCGCCGCCTTCGTCCCCACGTTCTCGGTCCGTCCCGCACTCCCCGCCTCACCCGCCCGCCTTGCCCGTCCGCTTCGCCGCTCCGCCGCACGCTCCGGCTCGTCATATACTGCGGGCGTGCCGGAGTGGCGGAACTGGTAGACGCCGGGGACTTAAAATCCTCTGTCGCCACGTGCGGCGTCCGGGTTCGAGTCCCGGCTCCGGCACCACCGCGGCTCGCCCGTCGTGCGGCCGCCGCGCGGAGAAGCCCCTTGGACCGCGGCGGCGCGTGGGATGCTCTCGCAGAGAGGGGACGATGCGCACGACGCGGACGACCACGCACGCGACGCGCAGGAGGATGCCCATGACGCCGGCGCACATCGAGGGCCTGCTCTTCGACATGGACGGTGTGCTCACCGTGTCGTGGCGGCCGCTTCCGGGAGCCGTCGCGGCCTTCGCCCGGGTCCAGGCCGCGGGGCTACCGCTACGCGTCGTCACCAACACGACCGGGCGCAGCCGGCCCCGGATGGGCGAGTCTCTGCGCGCCGCCGGCTTCGACGTCGCCGACGAGCACGTCATGACCACGCCCGTGGCCGCCGCCGCGTATCTCCGCGAGCGACACCCGGGCGCCCGGGTCTTCCTGCTCGGCGACGCCCAGGCCGAGGACCTGCGGGGCGTCCGGCTCGTGGGAATCGACGAGGATCCCGAGGTCATCCTCGTCTCCGGCGCCGACGACTCCTACACCTTCGCCACCTTCAACCGGGTGCTGCGCGCCCTGCACGGCGGCGCCCGTCTGGTCGCTATGCACCGCAACCTCGTCTGGATGACGACGGACGGCGAGAACCTGGACGCCGGCGCCTATCTGGCCGGCCTTGAGCCGGCCGCCGGCGTCGAGGCCGTCGTGCTCGGCAAGCCGGCGCCCGGGGCCTTCCTCGCCGCCGTCCGCGACCTCGGTCTGCCGCCCGAGCGCGTCGCCATGATCGGCGACGACGTGCGCGGCGACGTCCTCGCGGCCCA
>CAYTRM010000458.1:0-2248 GCA_964440225.1 uncultured Thermoleophilia bacterium
GGATGTCGCGCAGAGCCGCCTGCGTGTCGCGCTCGATCTGTTCGTGCGCCTTGGCGAGCACGCGCTCTGACTGCACCTTGGCCTCGGCCATGATCTCGGTCTTGGCGTGCCCGGCGGTCGTGCGCGAGCGCTCCAGGATCTCCTCCGACTCGCCGCGCACCTTGGCGAGCGTGGCTTTGTACTCTTCGAGCAGGCGCTGGGCCTCGACGCGGGTCTGCTCCGCGGCGTCGATGCTGTCCTGGATGCTCTGTCGCCGCTCGTCGATGGCCTTCTGCAACGGCTTGAAGGCGAGCAGCGACAGCACCAGCACAGCCACCCCGAAGGTGATGAGGGTCCAGATCATCAGACCCGGTTCAGGGACGAGCATCGGTCACTCCTCGCTGGTTCGGTCTCGTGCCCGTGCTCAGGCGACGAAGATGAGGATCAGGGCGACCACGAAGGCGTAGAGCGCCACGGCCTCGGTCACGCCGATCCCGATGAACATGCTCGTGCGGATGTCGCCGGCGACCTCGGGCTGCCGGGCGATGCTCTCGTAGGCCTTGCCCAGCAACATGCCCAGGCCGATGCCGGGGCCGAGGGCACCCACACCCATGGCGATACCGGCGCCCAGCAGCTTGGCGGCTTCAGCGTCCATTCACGTTCCTCCTTGACGGTCCGCGATGCGGCGTGGCGGTCGATGCCGGCATCACTAGTGTTCCTGGTCCAGCGCCCCGCCGATGTACACGGCGGAGAGGATGGCGAAGATGAAGGCCTGGATGAAGGCCACGAAGATCTCGAACAGGTAGATGAGCACCGAGGCGCCCTGCAGCAGGACGGCGGCGAGATAGCTCTGGAAGATCAGCGCCATGGCGAAGAAGACCGCGAGGATGGCGTGCCCCGCCAGCATGTTGGCGAACAGACGGACGGCGAGCGAGACGAGGCGGAAGATCTCGCTGACGGCATGGATCACCCAGATGAGCTGCTTGAGCACCGGCGGCGCGCTGGGCGGGGCCCAGTTCTTGAGGTAGCGCAGGCCGCCGTTCCGGCGGATGCCGGCGTAGTGGGTGAAGATGAACGTGCACAGCGCCAGCGCGAGCGTGACGTAGAGGTTGGCGGTGGCCGTGTAGAAGCCGAACTGCCAGTGCTCGGCCAGCGGCAGCGGGACGAGCCCGATGAGGTTGGCGGTGAGCACGAAGAAGAACGCCCCGGCGACGAACGGGAACCACGTCGCGCGGCCGCTCCTCATGACGGCGCCGACGATGCCGTCGTGGGCGAGGCTGTACAGCGTCTCCATGATGACCTGGAAGCGCCCGGGGCGGGGCTTGAGGGTCAGCCGGATGATCACGGCGAAGACGATGAGGATGGCGGCGGTGATCCACAGGTACACCACCGCCTTGTTGATGGACATGTCGAACGGCCCGATCGTCGGCAGCTCCACGATCGGGTGCAGCTCGAACTCGGCGGCGACCTCGAACTCTTGAGCGGAACCGCGCTCGTGCAAGAAGTCGAAGCCGGCGAGCGCGCCCACCAGAAGGACGACGACGACGGCCCAGAGGAGACGACGGCGCTTCACCGGGGACCCGCCGCGCCGGGCTCGCCGGCGAACGCGTACACGCGCACGCCGAGGTAGACGGTGAATCCGGCGAGGAAGGCGAGCGCGGCGACCGGGAACGCCGGCCGCGCGAGCACGCCGATGAGGACCAGGCAGACGAGGACGAGAGCCATGCGCGCGACGGCGCCGCCCACGGCGACGACGACGGCGTGGTTGAAGCTGCCGCGCTCGGCGCGGCGCCAGGCAAGCGCCTCGAGCGCCCAGTACACGAGGGCGAGCCCCGCCCCGAGCGCGGCCGCCCAGACCGGCTGACCGGCCACGGCGGCGACTGCGGCGCTGGCCACGGCCGTCGCGGCAAGAAGAAGGGGTGGCAGCGCCTGCCTGCTGATGAGCCTCGTCCTTCCGGGGGCGCTCACTTCGTCTCCAGGTAGATGGCGTAGAGCGCCAGCCCGAAGCCGGCGAACACGCCTATGACCGCGAACAGCGGGAACGCGCCGAAGAGCCAGTCGAGACCGGCGCCGACACCGAGCCCTACGGCGACGCCGGCGAGCAGCAGAAAAGCGACCGACTCGGCCGAGGACGACGACTGCTGCTTGTCGTCCCCACGCCCGTTACCACGCTCGTCTCCGGATGATCCCGGCGTCACACTATACCTGCCGTGTCCGGGGCTCGCAACGCCGCCGGCGCGCCCGCGCGGACCGCGACGGGACCGTCGCC
>CAYTRM010000459.1:0-2241 GCA_964440225.1 uncultured Thermoleophilia bacterium
TTTTCGGCGAAGATGCCGCGCATGCCCTGCACCATGGCGTTGGCGATGGTGTTGAGGTGGCCGTACACGCGCTCGCGGTCGTTGATGAGGATGTCGAGCGCGGCATTCATGCCCGCCAGAGTCATCGGGTTGCCGCTGTAGGTTCCGCCGTGGAGCACGGTGCCGTCGGCCTCGAGCGCCATGATCTCCTTCTTGCCGCCGAACGCCGCCGCGCCCGGGGTCCCGCCGCCGATCGCCTTGGCCACGCAGGTGATGTCCGGGGTGACCCCATAGAGCTCCTGCGCGCCGCCCAGCGAGACGCGGAAGCCGGTGATGATCTCGTCGAAGATGAGAAGCACGCCGTTCTCGTCGCAGATGCGGCGCAGGCCCTCGAGGAAACCGGGGACCGGCGGGATGATGCCGGCGTCGGCGAGGATAGGCTCCGCGAGCACACAGGCCAGCTCGTCGCGGTTGCGCTTGATGACCGTCTCGACGGCGTCCAGGTCGTTGAAGCAGCCGATGACCAGCGTGTCTTCGAGCGCCTTGGGAATGCCGGCCGAGGACGGCAGGGCGCGCGGATAACGCTCGGTGCCGGCCGCCCCCATCGCCGTGATGTGCGAGAAGGCGTGACAGTCGAGGAAGCCGTTGTAGCTGCCCTCCCACTTGAGGACCTTGTCCTTGCCGGTGTAGGCGCGGGCGAGACGGATGGCCGCCTGCGTCGCCTCGCTGCCGGAGTTGGCGAAGCGCACCTCGTCGATGCCGGGCACCGCCTGGACGATCTTGCGCCCGACCTCGTAGTCGAGCTCGTGGGGGAACGTGTACAACATGCCGCCCTGGGTGATCTGGGCGACGATCGAGTCGAGGATGGGCTTGGGGCGATGACCGAAGATCATGGGGCCGTAGCCGATGCACCAGTCGATGTAGGCGTTGCCGTCGACGTCGAAGAAGTAGGCGCCCTCGCCACGTTCCATGACGATCGGGCGAGTGCCGATGAGGCGCGCGTAGCTGGATTCGCCGCCGGAGACGACCTGCTGGCACTTGGCGAACATCTCGCGCGTCTTGCTGAGGTGGCTGTCGTCGATGAGGTTGTCTGCCATCGCTACGGACTCCTTCGCGAACGGCCGGGCGCGGCACGGCTCCCGCGGGTGCGGGGCCGGGTCCCCGGAGGGTGCGGCAAGTCTACCGGATGAACGCGGCCGGGTGAACGTCGGCGTGTGACGGCGGCGAGGCGTGCGTCGCGGACGCTCGCCGCCTCAGATGACGGCCGCCAGCAGGCTCACGCCGGTGATGGTGCACACGATCCCAGCCCACTGGTTCGGTCGCGGTCGCTCGTGGAGCACCAGGAAGCCCAGAATCACGGCGAAGGTGCCGAACTGGGTCGTGGTCACGCCGGCGACCGTCGGCGGCCCCAGCGCGAAGGTGATCGTGAGCAGGAGCAGCCCTCCAAGCTCGAGGACGCCGGCGCCGACAGCGCGCACGCGAAACGCCCTGGGCACGGCGACGCTCCCGGTGAGCAGAGCCACCGGCAGCGCGATGACGAACGAGACCGAGCGGGAGATCGCCGTCTGGGAGAGCCAGTCGATCTCACTGTAGTTGTAGCAGAGCATGACGCCGGCGAAGAGGGCACCGGCCACGAGCGCCCAGGGCGCACCCCTGGCCGACCGCGCGCGCCCCTCGAACGAGGTGAGGATGGCGCCGAACGCGCTGAGAGCAAGGGCGAGGGCGAGCAGCGGTGTCACCGGCACGCCCAGGAGCACCACGACCACGGCGACGTAGGCGCCCTGCAGCGATGTGAGCGCCGAGACCAGCCCGAGGTCGCCGACCTGCAGGCCGCGTAGGAGGCAGAAGAGGGCGAAGAAGTAGAGGGCGCCGGCGAGCGCAGCCAGCCCGGCGCCTTGCCACTCGCCCTCGCCCGGCAGCCCCCGCAAAACGAGCGATACCGGAACGATGATGGCGACACCGGTGGCGAGCACCCACAGCATCTGCGTGAGCGGCCTCGTCTCGCGCGTCACGCGCTGCGAGAACATGTCGCTGGTCGCGTACGAAAGCGACGTCATGAGCCCGGAGAGGATGGTCAGCATCGCGTCAGTCTATCCGAGCGGAGGCATCCGCCGCCGCGCGGCCGGGCGCGGCCGGCTTGCCCGGGCCCGCGCCCAACGCGAGGATAGCCACATGAGCGCCGCCGCCCCTCGACTCCCCGTCGCCACCGACTGGTTCTCGCTCACCTGGGTGACGGGGCGGACCGCCGCACTGACGGAACCC
>CAYTRM010000460.1:0-2237 GCA_964440225.1 uncultured Thermoleophilia bacterium
GGACCTTCTTGCGCACAATCGCCTCCCGGTGGATTGCCGACGAGGATGATACTACGCGTTTCGAAGCGGGCGCCGGCGTGGGCTGTTCCGGCCCCGCCCTGCGCCTGCCGTCGCGGCTCAGTCGACAGCCGGGGCGGGACCCTCCTCGAACTCCTCTTCGGAGAGGCGCCGGATGCAGATCAGGGTGCGTACGTAGCGGGCCGCCGTGGGATTGGCGCGGTCGAACCTCTCGTCCTTGGCGCGGAAATACACGTGCTGGCGCTCGACGACGCGGAACGGCGCCACCGCGCCGCCCCAGGCGAAGGTCTGCTCTTTGGTGTCGCCGGTGACGCGCCCCGGCAACAGGATGAGATCGCCGACCTGGGGCAGCGGTGCATCGGGCGGGAAGTACTCGAACGCCTTCGTCGAGTAGCCGAAGGGCTGGCGTCCGCCGCCCGGCTCCACCAGGTAGACCTCGATGAGCTCCTTGTTTGCCCGACCCGTCATCTCTGCCTCCCTGTCGTTCGACCGTCGCGCTGCGAGTATACGGCCAAGCATCGCCGCTGCGTGACGCCTGGTCGCCGCACTGGCTGTGTCCGAGGCGGCGCGGCGGTCTCGAGGCCGCTCAGTCGAAGAAGACGATGCGCGCGTCCAGGGTCCCTTCGCGCACGGTGACGAACGCCATGCTGGGCCGCGGGTCATGCGGCAGCGGGGCGCTGGCGGTCCCGGGGTTGAGCCAGAGGACGGGGATTCCGCCCGGCGCGTGCCCGCGGTAGCGCAGCTCGGCGCGGTGCGAGTCGCCGTACACGAGCAGACCGTACCCATCCGCGCGCGGGTCCGGGTGGGCGGCCTTGAGGTCGCGGCGCTTGTGCGCGACCGCGAAGCGCAGACCGGCCACCTCTCCGAACGCCGCGGCCGGCAACTCGAGGCCCAGGGCGCCGCGGTCGCGGTTGCCGCGCACCGCCGTCACCGGCGCCACGCGCGCCAGTTCGTCGAGGACGAGACGCGAGCCGACGTCGCCGGCGTGGATGATGTGGTCCGCGCCGGCGCACGCCTGCAGCACGCGCCTCGGCAGCAGCCCGTGCGTGTCGGAGACCACCGCGATCCGCGCTTCCGTCGTTCCCGTCATCAGCTCACCCCTCGCCGGCTCACTGTCTTCGTCGCGATGCGCCAAGTCTACGGCTCCGGCGCCGCCGGCGGGAGTCCACCGGCTACGGGCGTGCTGCCACGCGCCACTCCAGCGTGAGCGCCGCCGCGGCGGCTTCATCTTGTCGACACGCCACCGTCACCTTCGCCTAACGGGCCGGGCGCAGACTGTGGGCGTCATGCGCTCTCCAGGCGCAGGTGCGAGATGCGTGCGGGCTCGGCGCAGCACGGACTCCCGACACAGGAGGCGACTCGTCCGATGTCACCCAGACGGCGCGAGACCGATCGGATGCCGGCCGCTCTGCATCGTGCGGCCCTGACCATGCAGTTCACCTGTGAAGTCTGCGACGAGGAGCTGCTCGTCGCCGTCCCCGCCGACCGGACCCGCTACGGGGCAGCCGACTGTCCGTGCTGCGGGAGCAGCTACCTCTTCCTGCTGGAAGGGGACGCCGGGGCGACTCCCCTTCCCTCGGTGGGCGTCGCCTGACGCGGTCTGCCGGCGCCGCCGGCAGACCGTCACCCTTGTCTGCGCGGATTCGACCGTTGTACGATGCGCGCGTCTCTTCACGCATTCCATAGGAGGTCCCAGGCCCATGCGCAGAATCGTCGTTCTCGGAGTCCTCATCCTCGCCCTGGCGCTCGCCGGGTGCGGCTCGTCGTCGGACGACGGATCAGCGGCCGCGCCGGCGGACGACGGTTCCGCCGCGGCGCAGTCGGACGGAGGCTCCGCCGCCGCGGTCAGCCTGCCCGACGGCTGGGCGATGACGGACGCGATCACCGCCGAGGAGGTCGGCGCGATCACCGGGAAGACGATGGAGGCCTTCCCCGAGGCGTCTTCGGCCGCCCAGTCGGGCAAGCCGGCCGGGAGCTTCACTGCCTCCGGCGTCGACGACTCGAAGATCTACTTCGGCGCCGACGTCCAGGGCGGTGAGGCCGTGTTCGAGGACACCAAGAGCTACGCCGAGGGCGGCTCCGTGCAGGATGTGAGCGGCGTCGGCGACGCGGCGTACTACCTCACATTCTCGGACGGACGCGCCGGCGTCGTGGCGATCAAGGGTGACGCCGTCATCCGCGTCGACTGGAACCCGGCCGTCTACACGGAGGATCCCGCC
>CAYTRM010000461.1:0-2236 GCA_964440225.1 uncultured Thermoleophilia bacterium
CTGACGGAACCCCATGTCGACGACCTGCTGCGCGCCAATCTCTGGTACCTCAGAGGCCGCGAGCGTGACCTTCTCGTCGACACCGGCAACGGCATCGCCCCGCTGGCGCCCGTACTCGCGCGCCTCGCGCGCGGCCGACGGCGTGAGGTGATCTGCGTCGTCACCCACGCGCACATCGACCATATCGGCGGCTTCCACGAGCTCGGACGCCGGCTGCTCCACCCCGCCGAGGAGCGGGCGGCGGCGGGCATCGGCAGCGAAGCGCCGCTGGCGACGGCGACCTGGTCGCGGCAACTCAAGGACGAGCTCGCCGAGAGCGGCTTCGCTCTCCCCCCGATCCTCGTCGACGCCGTCCCGTGGGAAGGGTTCGACCCCGAGACCTTCCGCATCACCCCCGCCGCGCCCACGCACGCAGCGCATGGCGGCGACGTCGTCGAGCTCGGCGGCCGCACGCTGACCGTGGTCGACCTCCCCGGACACACGCCGGGAAGCATCGGGCTGGTCGACCACGAGGAGCACGCTCTGCTGTCGGGCGATGCGATCTACGAAGGCGAGCTGATCGACACGCTGCCCGAGTCCGACGTCGCGGCCTACATGGGCACGATGGAGCGCCTGCGCTCCCTCGACGTCGACGTCGTCTACCCCGGACACGGGCGCCCCTTCAGTCGCGCGCTACTCCGGGAGACGGCGGAGGCCTACCTCTGCAAGCGCGGAGGCTGAGGCGCCGGTACGGCCCTACTCCAGCCCCGCCGCCGCCAGCATGGTGATGGCAAAGCAGGTGAGCACGACGCCCACGAGCTGCACCCTCCCGAGCTTCTCGTGCATGATGACCAGACCGATGATCACCGCCCAGGTGCCGGCCTGGGCCACGGCAACCGAAGCGATGGCCACGGGGCCCAGGGAGATGGCGGCCGCGAGCGCCACGAAGGCGCCGGCGTCGACGGCGCCGGCGATGGTCGCGCGGCTCCTGAACTCTCGCGGCAGCGTGAGGCCGCCGGTGAGCAGCGCGACCGGGATGACGATGACGGTGGTGGCCACCCGGCCGACGGCGGCGAGGGAGACGGGCGGCAGCTCGGTCGCCTCACCGAAGAGCAGCAGGGTGCCCGCGAACAATGCTGCGGAGAGCAGCGCCCAGCCCGCGCCGGCCGTGGCGCGCGTACGGCGCCGTTCACCCAGAGCGCTCTCCGGCGATCGCTCCACCGAGGCCATCAGCCCGCCGGCCACTGCCAGCGGCAGCCCGATCCAGGCGATGGGGGGGAGCGTCTCCCCGAGGACGATGGCGGCGATGGCGGCGAAGCCTCCAGCCAGGGAACCCAGCGGCGTGACCACCGACAGGTTGCCCGTGGAGAGTCCCTTGAGCAGCGCCCCCAGGCCGAGGAACTCGAGCACGCCGCTGGCGGCGGCGAACCCCGCGGCGCGCCACTGCGCGTCGCCGCTCGGCAGACCGTCGACGACGAGCGCCAGCGGCACGAGGATGACGAGCCCGACCAGCATGACCCAGGCGAGCGCGGTCCAGAGCGACGCCGAGCGCACGATGCGCACGAGCAGGTAGTCGTGGACGGCGTAGCCGAACGCCGACGTCAGGCCGGTGAGGACGGTGAGCATGCGGCTACCCTACTCGACGAGCAGGGCGAGCGGCGAGAACGAAGGGCGCGCGGCGGGAAACACGGGCGAGCGGCGAGGCGGCGCAGCCAGGCGAAGCCTCTGGCCGCGCCGCCACCCCCCTGTGGCTCACGTCAGCGGTCGGTACGACAGACGCTGAGGTCGGCGAAGTTGCGCGGCGCCAGGCCCTCGTGCTTCTCGGCGATCGTGTCGGCCAAAGCGTCGAGCGCAGCGTAGTCCGCCGCGCGCGGCAGGCCCTTGGCCATCACCGGATCGAGCAGTTCCACCTTGAGCTTGGGCATCATCCCGACCAGCGTCTCGACCGTCTTGCCGGCCCAGCCGTACGAGCCGATGACCGTGGCGAACTTGGCCCGCGGCCGCAGGGCGTTCGCCAAAGCGGCCGCGTACATGGCCAGCGGGTGCGGCCCGGCGAGCACGGTCGGCGTGCCGAGGACGATCGTGCCGGCGTGGACCAGCGAGCTGGCGAGCTCGCCGGCGTCCAGCGTCGTGAGGTCGAAGCGCTCCACGGAGACGCCGCGGTCGGTGAGCGCGGCGGTCAGATGGTCGACCATCTGGCGGGTGCTGTCGTGCATGGTCACGTACGGGAGGCAGACGATGTTCTGCGGCTCTCCGC
>CAYTRM010000462.1:0-2227 GCA_964440225.1 uncultured Thermoleophilia bacterium
GAACTTCTCGTTCTCGCCCTCGAGCATGCGGTAGCAGTGCTGCTCCTCGGGGAAGGCGCCGCCGCGCACGTCCTTGACGTACTCGGTGAGGGCGGCGGTCGAGATGCCGGCGATGTCCGCGTACTTCTTCACGAACTTGGGCGTGAAGGCCTGGAAGGTGCCGAGCACGTCGCTGACGATGAGCAGCTGGCCGTCGACGTCCTCGCCGGCGCCGATGCCGAGCACCGGGATCGGCAGCTCGGCGCGGATGAAGCCGGCGACCTCGGGCGGCACGGCCTCGACGAGGAGGAGCTGGACGCCCGCCTCGTAGAGGGCCCGGGCGTCCTCCACCACGAGCTTGGCAGACTCGAGGGTGCGGCCCTGGGCCTTGTGCCCGCCGAGCTGGCCGGAGCTCTGCGGCGTGAGGCCGATGTGGCCGCAGACGGCGACGCCGGCGTCCAGGATCGCCCTCACGCGGGAGACGGTGCGCACGCCGCCCTCGAGCTTGATCGCGTCGACGTTCGCCTCCTTGAGGAAGCGGATGGCGTTCATCACGGCATCCTCGTCGGACGCCTGGTAGCTGCCGAGCGGCATGTCGCCGATGACGAACGTGCCCGGCGCGCCGCGACGCACGGCCTCGCTGTGCACGATGCACTGGTCCATGGTGACCGGCACCGTGCCCTGGTAGCCGTACACGCACATGCCGAGCGAGTCGCCGACCAGGATCATGTCGACGCCGGCGGCCTCCTCGAAGGTGGCGGTCGGGTAGTCGTAGGCGGTGAGCCAGCTGATCCTCTCGCCGGCGCGCTTCATCTCGTGCAGGTCGAAGACGCTCTTCCTGGGCATCGATCCCTCCTCGCGGGCCAGAGCAACAACGACCCGGTACGGGCCCCCGACACGCCGGGCGCCACCCTCGCTGAACGACCGCCGTAAGCGGCGGGCCCTGCATCAAACCGGCGACGCAGACGCACCCAAATGATAATCGCACGTTGTGCGGCCAGTCAATGGCCTTACCGCTCAAACTCCTGTGAAAACATCATGTCACGAGAGACACAACGTATCCTAGGCCTTCCCGCGGGACGGACCACGAGGGAGCCGGTGGCTCATCCGGTCCGGGAGACCCCGGTGTCCTTCGCCAGCGTCCGCCCCGCGCCCGGCCGACGGCCACGACACGCGACCGGATGGCGCGAGTGCGGCGGCGAGGAGTACGCTCGCGCGTGTTCAAGCGTTGACGGACCGCGGCGCGGGCGCCCGGTCCCACTGATCGCGCGGGCGGGCGCGATGACGGCCCCGCCGCGCAGAAGGGTGCTCTCATGGACGGACCAACGTGCGCGACCTGCCCCTGGTGGTCGCGGTTCCCCGAGCGCGTCGAGTACAGCTGGTCGTCGGGCCCGGACTCCGCCCAGGTGGAGACCCGGACGCCCAACGACAAGGGGGAGTGCCGCCAGGCCCCGCCGCGGCCCGTGCGCGACTTCCCGGTCACCGACCTCGGCGACTGGTGCGGCCGGCATCCGGAGCGCGGGTGCCCCCGCGACGCCGGCTAGAGCCCGCCGGCCGACGCACGGCCGACGCGGCTCAGACGGCGCGAGGGCCGTCCGGCGGGTCCTCTGACTGCGCCGACCGCCAGGTCCGCCCTCGTTGCTGGGCCGTCGCACGCGCGCCCTACGGCTTGTCCGACGCCGCCACCACCGCGTCGGGTCACAGCATGTCCAGCCCGCCGGCGCGCCGCGGCTCGGCGGCGTACTCGCGGATCACCACGATCATGGCGCCGTGCAGCGCTCGTGGACCTACAGGCGCTTGAGGCAGGGCACCTCGACGTCGAGCAGCTCGGCGATGTTGCGCTTGGCCTCGATGCCCTTGCGCGCGCCCGGCACGGCCGTGATCACGCCGATGTCGAGCTCTTCGCGCAGGGTGCGCATGACCGTCGAGTCGGCCAGGTCGTCCAGACCGATCTTGAGCTTGTCGGCCACGTACCGCTTGGCCTGCGGCAGCCTCATCTTCTTGCGGAGCTGCATCCGGGCCACCAGATCTCCGGTGGTGCGGATGCCCCCCATGCCCGAGGCGAGCGCGTGGCCGATCGACATCCCGTAGGGATCGCCGGTCCCCACCTACAACCCGTCGACGCGGCCGATCTCGACCATCGCCACGCTACACCGGGTGAGCACGTCCGGCGGCGGCACCTCGAACATCGGCACCCCGCCGACGCCCATGCCGACGTTGGCGTGGACCGGTATCTCGGCGACCCGGC
>CAYTRM010000463.1:0-2225 GCA_964440225.1 uncultured Thermoleophilia bacterium
GCCGGGCCTGTGTCGCTGGACCCCGGATTCTATACGACTCGCCCGGCGCTCGCGGCCCGGCCCCCGGGGCGCCGCCGTCGCCGCCGAGGTTAGGGCATCGCCGTCTGGTGGTAGCACCGCAGGCGAGGCCCATGGATCGGGAGCACGACGAAGGGAGGCGAGGCCGATGGCGACGACGGACCCGGTGACGATCAGCTGGAAGCGCGAAGGTCTCCTGTTCGAAGGACGGTCGGCGAACGGGCGCGTGGACCTTGTGTCGTCGCTCGACGAGGGAGCCGAAGGTGTGCGGCCGATGGAGATGCTCGCGCTTTCCCTCGGCGGTTGCACCGCCATGGACGTGCTCTCGATCCTCCGCAAGATGCGGCAGCCGATCGAGGCGTTCCGCGTCGAGGTGAAGGGGGAGAAGGCCGAGGACCACCCCAAACGGTACACCTCGCTCGAGGTCGTGTACTACTTCAAGGGCGTGCTCGACGAGGCCAAGGTCCGCCGCGCGATCGACCTCTCGGAGACGCGGTACTGCTCCGTGGAGGCGACCCTGCGCCCCGCGGTGCCGATCACGTCGCGGTACGTGATCGAGCCCTGACGGTGGCCGGGACGCTGGAGTATCCGCGTCCGGAACGAGTTCGCACTACGCGCACCGTGTTTACAGGAGAAGTGCCTGACGATACTATCGGGTGAACGACTCCGGCATAGGGGAAGGTGCGTGGACCGCGATCACGACTTGTCGGCCGTCCTGGCGGACGACACGCGCTATCACATCTACAGATCCATCGCGGAGCGACCCGGTGAGGACGTCACCGTGGCCGACGTGGCCGAAGGATTCGGCCTGCATCCCAACGTCGCCCGGATGCACCTCGCGAAGCTCGAGCAGGCGGGCTTTCTCGTCACCGGCTTTCGCCGCGCCGCCGGTGGTGGACGTCCCGCCAAGCTCTACCGGCTGAGCGAGATGGTCGTCACCTTCGGGTTCCCGCCGCGCCGCTACGACCTGCTCTCGCGTCTCGCGCTCGAGGCGCTGGCTGCGGGCGGCTCGCGGGAGGACGCTCTGCGGGTCTGCCTCGAGGCGGGCGCCGCTGAGGGGAGGCGCGCGCTGGCCGGCGAGGCGGAGCCGCCTCGCGACGGCGCCGCGGCGGCGAGCTTGGTCGCCGCCATCGTCGAGGAGCAGGGGCTGCTGCCCGAGGTCTCGTGGCGCGACGACTGCCTGAGCGTGGTGGTGCACAACTGCGCGTTCAAGGAGGCGTCGTCCGCCGATCCGGACCTCGTCTGCGCCATGCACCGGGCGTACCTGGAGGGGGTGCTCGAAGTCGTGACCTCGGGCCTCGGCGCGCTGGTCATCGCGTCGGACGGCTGTCGCATCAGCTGCGGCGACGACCGCTGCGAACTGGTGTGTTCCTTCCGGCCACGGCGCGCGTGAGAGAACGGTTCCGCGCGGTGATACTCTACCGGTAGCACGCGACGAGAGGGAGATCGATCTGACGATCGACGAGGCCATCCGAGATCTGCTCGACGTGTCCACCGACATCGTGTCGGTCGCCGTCTTCGCTGCCGACGGGTCGTTCGTCGCGGGTGGGCCCGGGACGTTCGAGTCCGCCTCGGCTCCCGTCGATCGTCTGTGGGGCGCGTCCGTCGTCCACGCCCGGGCGTTCGGCGACGCGCCGCTCGACCACGTCGTCGTCCCCGGCCGCAACGGGTGCGTCGCCGTCGTGTCCTCGAGTGGACGGCGAATCGTCGCGCTCACGGGTCCGCGGCCGGCCGTCGGTCTGCTGCTCTTCGACCTGCGCACGTGCCTGAGCGACGCGTACGCCGGCGAGGAGGACTCGCCGTGAAGGCGCGCCGCCTGACCCTGATCGCGCTGGCCGCCGGCAGTATCGCCGGGCTTCTGTGGTGGCGCCGCCGCGGCGGCACGCCGTCGTCTCCGACGCCGGCTCAGCTCGGCCTGGCCGACGGGAGCGTGCACGTGCTCGACTCCGCCGGTGCCGCGGCGGCCGAGCTCGAGGGCCTCTCGGTGGCCGTGCGCGGCGCCATGACGGAGCAGCCCTGATGGAGGTCCGGTCGTTCGACGACGGTCTTCTCGAGGCGACGATCGCGAGGGCCCTGCATCGCGGCGGCGACTTCGCCGAGGTGTACGTGGAAGACCGCGAGAGCCTCGGCCTGCGCCTCGAGGACGGGCACATCGAACAGACGAGCGGCGGCCGCGAGCTCGGCGCCGCCGTGCGGCTGCTCTCGGG
>CAYTRM010000464.1:0-2222 GCA_964440225.1 uncultured Thermoleophilia bacterium
GGGCCATGGTCGCGCACGTCATCGAGCGCGGCCTCCCGCGTCACAGCATCCTCAACGTGAACCTGCCCGACAGGCCGCTCGCGGAGTTCACGGGCATCCGCCCCGCGCGCGTCGGCGGCGCGAGCTGCCACGACAGGGTCGTGCTGGCGTCGGGCGACCCCGACGCGCCGCCGCGGGAGTTCCTGCTGCCCTGCGAGCACCCGGCATCGGGCGAGTGGGTCGACACCGACTTCGACGTCGTCGCACAGGGTTGCGTGGCCGTCACGCCGCTCCGCTACGACCTTCTCGACCCCGTGCTCCTCGCCGACCTGGCGAGCTGGGAGCTCGACCTGGAGCGCGTCCGTGACTGACCGCTCCGCCGGCTTCGACCCGGTCGTCTTCGACCTCGACGGCACCGTCGTCGACACGGTCGAGCTCATCGTCGAGTCGTTCCGCTACGCGACGCGCACCGTTCTCGGAGAGGTTCTGCCGGACGAGGTGATCACCGCCGGCGTCGGCCAGCCGCTCCTGGGCCAGATGGAACGCCTGTCCGCCGAGCACGCGCGCGAGCTCTACGACGTGTACCGCGAGTACAACCACCGGCGTCACGACGAGCTCATCCGCGGCTACGAGGGCGTGGCGGAGGTGCTGGACGGCCTCAAGGCCGCCGGCCGCCGTCTCGGCATCGTCACCAGCAAGAGCAGCGACACCACGGCGATGGCGTTCCGCGCCGTCGGCCTCCGCGAGCACTTCGACGTCGTGGTGACGGCCTCGGACACGACCGAGCACAAGCCGTCGCCGGTGCCGCTACGGCTCTGCCTCGAGCGCCTCGGCGCCGTGGCGGAGGGTTCTCTGTACGTGGGCGACAGCCCGGTCGACATAGAGGCGGGCAGAGCGGCCGGCATGGCTACCGCCGCCGTCGCCTGGGGAGTCTTCGGCAAGGGGGCGTTGCTCGCCGCCCTGCCACAGTACTGGCTGGACGAGCCGCGCCAGCTTCTCGGTCTGTGCCTGCGCGGCGAGGGACCCGAGGCGGATCCACCGGGCGCCGGCGGCACGACCGGCGAGTAGGCGCTCCGGGTTCCGGCGGCGCCGAAAGGGGGGAGAGGTGAGCGAGGCAGCGGCGGCGGCCAGGGCGGCCGTACTGCGCGAGCAGCTCAGCAGGCACGCGCACCTGTACTACGTCCTTGACCGGCCGGAGATCGACGACGCGGAGTACGACGCCCTGTACCGCGAGCTCGAGGCGCTCGAGCGCGAGTACCCCGCCCTGCGCACGGCCGATTCGCCCACGCAGCGTGTGGGCGCCCCTCCCCTCGAAGCGTTCACGCAGGTCCGCCACCTCGAACCGCTGCTGTCGCTGGCCAACGCCCGGAGCGAGGAGGAACTCCTCGCCTGGGACCAGCGCAACCGGCGCCTGCTCGAGAGCAGGGAGCTCGGCGACGCGCCCCTGCGCTACGTGGTCGAACCGAAGATCGACGGGCTGGCGATCTCCCTGACCTACCGGGACGGCGTGTTCTCGGTCGGCGCGACGCGCGGCGACGGCGAGGTGGGGGAGGACGTCACCGCCAACCTGCGGACGATCGGGTCGCTGCCGCTGCGGCTGCTGGTCGACGACCCTCCTCCGGTCGTCGAAGTGCGCGGCGAGGTCTACCTGCCGCTCGCCGCGTTCGCACGCCTCAACGAGCAGCGCCGCGACGACGGCCTCAGCCCCTTCGTCAACCCGCGCAACGCCGCGGCGGGCTCGATCCGCCAGCTCGACCCCGCGGTAGCCGCCTCGCGGCCGCTCGACCTGTGGTGTTACGGGGTCGGCCATCGGGAGGGGCTTGACCTGCCCGACCATCACTCCGCCCTCGACTGGCTGCGCACCGCCGGCTTTCGCGTCAACCCGCACATCGCGGTCGTGGACACCATCGAGCAGGTCGCGGCCGCCTGCGGATCCTGGGAGGAGCGGCGCGCCGGCCTCGATTACGACATAGACGGCGCCGTCGTCAAGGTCGACGCGCTCGCTCTGCAGCGGGCGCTCGGCAGCGTCGCCCGCGACCCGCGCTGGGCGATCGCCTTCAAGTTCGCCCCCTCGACCGTGACGACTCGCCTGAGGAGCATCGAGGTCAACGTCGGCCGGACGGGCGTGCTCACGCCGTTCGCCGTCCTCGAGCCGGTCTTCGTCGGGGGGGTCACGGTCGAGCGCGCCACCCTGCACAACGAGGACGACATCCGCCGCAAGGACATCCGCCCGGGTGACGACG
>CAYTRM010000465.1:0-2217 GCA_964440225.1 uncultured Thermoleophilia bacterium
CGAGCGACCCGCTCGTCGAGGCCGAGTCGATGACTCGGGCGGCGAGGCCGAAGGGCGTTGCGCCGCCCGTCGCCGTCTTGCGCGCCGCCCGTCGCCGCCTTCCGCGCCACCCGAGCCGGCGTTGTGCCTCCGCTTCCGGCGGTGCTACAGTTGACGGGCTGAGCCGGTGTGAAGCAGCCCGGGCGAAAGCCGCGCGAGAGTCCGCCGCGAAGGCGGGCGCCGAAGGGGCAAGACGCATTCCGCGTCGAATCTCTCAGGCCAACGGAGCGCGGCCGGACGGGCCCCCGGATGACATGGCGCCGCTGCGCGGCGCCGGCCGTCAGACAGGGTGGGTACTCCACCCTGTCTTTTTTCGTGCCGGCGCGGGAGCGGCGGCCCGCCGCGCGCGTTTCTTCGACGCGCGTCACGGGCAGGTTCGAAAACCGACAGCGCGCGCACGGCGCCTACAGGGAGGCACGATGGCCGACGAGACGTATCCCCAGGATCTGCGGTACTACAAGGAGCACGATTGGGTGCGCGTCGACGGTGAGGACGCCGTCTTCGGCATCACCTGGTTCGCGCAGGAGGCGCTCGGTGAGATCGTGTACGCCGAGCTGCCGGACGTGGGTGGCGAGGTCACCGCGGGCAAGCCGTACGGCGAGCTCGAGTCGGTCAAAGCCGTCAGCGACGTGTTCTCTCCGCTCACCGGCGAGATCGTCGAAGTCAACGAGGCGCTACAGGACGAGCCGCAGCGCGTCAACGAGGACTGCTACGGCGAAGGATGGCTCATCCGCGTGCGCATGACCGCCCCCGGCGAGCTCGGCGAGCTCATGGACGCGGACGCCTACAAGAAGCTCCTCGACGAGGCCTGACGGCCGTGACCGCCACCGGGTACGTCCCCCACAGCCCCGGCGATGTGGCCGGGATGCTGGCCGCCGTGCGGGCCGCCGGCGTCGACGACCTCTTCGCCGAGATCCCGGAGGCGGTGCGCCGGCGGGAGCCGCTGGCGCTCCCCGCCGGCCTCAGCGAGGCCGAGGTGGTGGCCGAGCTGCGCCGCCTCGCCGGCAAGGACGTCCCGGCGACGCAGCTCGTCAGCTTTCTCGGCGCCGGCGTCTACGACCACTTCGTGCCCGCGGTCGTCGACGCCGTCGTCAGTCGCGGCGAGTTCCTGACGGCGTACACGCCCTACCAGCCGGAGCGCAGCCAGGGCGTGCTGCAGACGATCTTCGAGTTCCAGACGGCGATCTGCGAGCTCACCGGCATGGACGTCAGCAACGCTTCCATGTACGACGCCGGCACGGCCCTGGCCGAAGCGTCGGTGCTGGCCGGCGTGCAGACGCGGCGCGGCGAGGTCGTCCTCTCGGCCGGCGTCCACCCCGAGTACCGGCAGGTGCTCGAGACGGAGACGGCCGGGTACGGGCCGCGCCCGCTGACCGTGGGTCTGCGGGCGGGCGCGGCGACCGACCTCGAGGCGCTTGCCGCCGCCGTCGGCGAGGACACGGCGGCCGTCGTCGTGCAGCAGCCCGGCTTCTTCGGCGCGCTCGAGGACCTCTCCGCCGTCGCCGCCGTGGCACATGAGGCGGGCGCGCTCTTCGTCGTCGTCGTCGATCCGCTGTCTCTTGGGCTGCTCGAGGCGCCGGGCCGCCTGGGCGCCGACATCGTCGTCGGCGAAGCGCAGTCGCTCGGCGGCGCGATGAGCTTCGGCGGTCCGGGGCTCGGGTTCATGGCCGTCTCCACGAAGCTCATGCGCCGCATCCCCGGTCGCCTCGTCGGCGAGACCGTCGACCTCGAGGGCCGGCGCGGCTACGTGCTCACGCTGCAGACGCGCGAACAGCACATCCGCCGCGAGAAGGCGACGAGCAACATCTGCTCGAACCACGCGCTGAACGCGCTGACCGCCCTGGTCTACCTCTCCTGGCTGGGAAAGGAGGGCCTCCCCGAGCTTGGCCTGCACTGCGCCCGCAAGGCCGCCTACCTGCGGCGGCGCCTGCTGGCGCTGCCGGGCGTGGCGGCCTTCACCGGCGGTCCCGTGTTCCGCGAGTTCGCCGTGCGGCTCCCGCTGCCGGCCACGGCGCTGATCGAGGCGCTGGTGCCCGAAGGCTTCCTCGCCGGCGTGGACGCCGGCCGCTTCGCGGCCGGGTACGCCGGCCTGCTGCCGGGCGCGGCGGACGCCGGCGTCCCGAAAGCGCTCGACGACGTGCTGCTGGTCGCCGTCACCGAGAAGCGCACGCGCGCCGA
>CAYTRM010000466.1:0-2209 GCA_964440225.1 uncultured Thermoleophilia bacterium
CCCCAGCGGCGTGATCACGAACGAGAGGCAGACGACCCGAAGAGGGGTGACCAGCGACGGCTCGCCGAAGAACGCCGCCACGAGCGGCGCCGCGGCGGCGACCGCCGCGCCCAGAGCGACGCTCACGGCGATGTTCATCCAGTAGAGCGATGAGAGCTGCTTCGGCGTCGCCTCCTGCTTGTAGATGATCGCGTTCGAGAATCCCATGTCGGCGTAGACCTGAGCAAAGCCCACCACCGTGGCGATCATCGCCATGAGGCCGAAGTCGGTCTTGCTCAGCAGACGAGTCAGGATCGCCAGCTGGACGAGGCCGACGATGGTCACGAAGACCATCGACACTGTCGTCCACTTCACTCCGCGGACGGCGCTGTGCCGCAGGGATCCGCCTTCAGGCATGCTTCTGCCTTGACCCCTTGACGAGGCGAGCGACACATCCGAGAGCGGCGTCCCGGCCGCCCTCGCGGACGATCACCGGGCTCGGCAGGGTCACGGCGCCGACGCGCTGCTTGAACGTCTGGACGCCCTCGAGGCCGGCGCTGGGGTTGAGGTCGAACCACTCCAGAGACCGGCCGCAGGCGTCGAGCAGGAGCTCGTGGACCAGCAGGTTGGCCGGCCGCAGCTCGAAGAACTCCGAGAGAGCCGCGGCATGCCAGTAGGACACGTGACGGGGCCCGTACAGGCACAGCCCGCCGGCCACGATGGTCTCTTCGTCGAGCACGGCCAGCCACAGTTCGACATCCGGCGAGCCACGGCGCCGAAGCGCCTCGAACAGCGATTCACCGTAGCGCGATGTCTCGGACGCGCCCCAGCGGATCAGCGATGCCTCGTAGATGCGGTAGTACGCCTCCCACTCTTCGGGTGAGCCGGCGCGCCGCACAGCCAAGCCCCGGCGGCACGCCTTGCGCACCGCAGAGGCGTGACCGTGCGATGCCCTTTCGCAGGCCGACTTGGGGCCACCTCCGAGGTCGATGGCCTGCGTCGTGTCCGAGCGCCCATGCTCCTGCAGTTCCGCCAGCGCCGGATCGAACGGGCTGAGGCGCCACCAGTATGGAGCCTTGGCGCGGTCCATCCAGCAGAGGACCGCCCGCGCCTCCTCGGCGCTCAGAGGCTCGCCGGCCAGACATCCCCCATAGCCGCCGGCGGGCGACAGCAGGCGGCGTGACGACAGCCCCGCGTGACGCCTCTGCCGCGACATGGGCATGATGATCCGCTGGCCTCGGCCGATGCGGATGGACACGGGGTCGGGCTTCACGACGCCCTTCGTGTACTCCGACCAGCACTCGGCCCAGCCACGCGACTGGAAGTAGGTGGAATGGCGGCAGCCCGCCCAGGCGTCGTCCCACTCGGCGGCGGTCGCGGCACGCACCTCGAGACTCGGGGAGCTCATAGCATGGCCCCGCGTCGGCGCGCCGCCAAGAGTCTCCTTGCCCGCATCCCCATCCCCTTCTCCACCCTGGGCCCGCATCGCCCTCGATGCGCGCAGGCCGCCGGCCTCGCCCTCCGGCCCTGCCCCATCAGGGATTCTATCGGCCCGGGCGCCGATTCCCAACAGTGAGAGCGCGACGCCCGGCTCGGGCCTCACCCTTCCCCCTCGCGCGCCGGCCGCTGCCTGCTCCGGCCGTAGCCGACACGGACAACAGATACCCGTCTACGTCACTCAACTTCCCCTCGCGGTGACCGACACCTAGAACTGAGCCCAACCGCAAGAAGGCTCACGAAACAGGCAACTTACAGCGAGTCGCGCCGGTGCGACATTCGGAAGGCCAGCCCCCTCCAGCCTTGGCCACGGCGCGCTCTTCACCAGATGAAGGAGCCACCATGGCGCGAGGACCCAAGACCACCGGGATCATCCTCCTCCTCACCGCTCTCGTGCTCGTCCTCGCGCTGCCGGTCATCGCCGGCGGAACGCCGAGGACGATGCGCTTCAAGGTGGTCAAGCGCGCGCCGCACTTCATCGTCGTGAAGAACCAGTCGACGCACGTGCGCAAGGCGATCAAGACGGGGCAGAAGATCGTGCGGATCAAGGGCCTGCGCTACCGCGTCGTCAAGAGAACGCGCACGTCGGTCATTCTCCGCAAGGCCCGCAAGCCGCGCAAGCCGGCAGTGCCGACCCCGACCCCGACGCCGACGCCGACACCGACCCCGACACCGACCGTGACGCCGACGCCGACCGTGACGCCGACGCCGACCGCGACGCCGACGCCGACCC
>CAYTRM010000467.1:0-2203 GCA_964440225.1 uncultured Thermoleophilia bacterium
GCTCGACGCAGCCCGTACGTGCCACGACCGGCCCGAGGGCCGGTCGTGGCACGGTCGGGCCGCCTGGCGGTTACTTGACCATCCTGGTCCAGATCGGGTTGGTGATGGCGCGGCTGCCGTCGAGATCCTCGACGATGAAGTTGTACCACGCCTTCGCCGTGTTCTTGGGTCGGAACGACACGGTGGCGCTGATGCCGCCGGTGAAGGTCCGCGTAGCGATGACCTTGCCGTTCCTCACCAGCTTGACCGACTTGAGGCCGTCGACCGCCTTGACGCGCATGTTCAGGGGCACGACGCCCTTGCCCTTGCGCACCTTGACCGTCTTGCCGAACATCTTGCCGCTGAGCGGCTCGACGAGCGGGCCCTGGGTCACGTAGGAGTTGCCGGCCTTGAGGGCCCTGATGTAGTTCTCCTGGGTCTTCTTGTACGGCGCGGGGATCTTGGCGTACGTGCGCGTATTGCCGGAGATCCACGACCACACGTCATGGGTGTCGGTGCTGCCCACGATCGGGTAGCGCTTGTTCTTGCCCTGGAGGCTGCTGTTCCACAGTTCCACCGTCCGGGCGAACGTGCGCTCGTCCGGGCTGGTGCCCTTGGCGGTCACGTTGGTGGACTGCAGCTCGATCATGTCGAAGTCCGGGTAGTAGCCGCCGGGGATCATGCCGTTGTCGGCGGCGGTGAAGTAGCCGTAGGCGATGTACGGGTGGTTGATGGTTATCGCCATGCCGGCCGCGTGGGCGCCGTCGATGATCTCCTTGGCCGTCCCGGACGGGTCGATCGTCACAGGCTTCGTGGCCGAGATCGGAAGCACGTTGAAGTGCGCCCAGATCGGCGAGATCTCGTCGGATGAGATGAAGGGCACGCCGCGCAGGGCGGAGAGGGCGGCGACCTCCTGGTTGTTGGCGAACGAGTCGTGGTCGCTGAGGCAGGTGAAGTCGAGCCCCGCGGCCAGCTGGGAGCGGACGACGTACTCCGGCGGCGTGATGCCGTCGAGGATGTTGGAGTGGTGGTGCACGTCGGCGCTGAACCAGCGGCTCGCCGCCGGGTTGAACACGCGCATGATCTTGACGGGCACGGTCTGATCCTTGCCGGCCTCGACCGTGATCGGCACGTTGGCGCCCCAGGTCGTGAAGCCGTTGCCGGCGACGACCTGCAGGGCGAAGTTGCCGGGAGCGACGTTGAAGGTCGCCGTACCGACGTCCTCGAGCTCGGTGAAGAAGACGCTCTTGCCGAGGAAGCCGACCAGCGGCGGCGTGCCGCCGGTGACCTTGATGCGCGCGTCCACGGGCAGGTTGTTGAAGGCGTTCTTGACGTTGACGGTGATCTCGCTCTGCGGGATCAGACCGGTGAAGTCCTGCGTCACGAGGTCGCTGTCGGTGACGGAGAGCGCCACCTTGTCCGTCGTGGAGTAGCCCTTGGCGACCGCGTAGACGTCGTAGTCACCCACGGGGAGGTCGAGGGCGTAGACGCCGGCGTCGTCGGCGACGACCCAGGTGAAGGGCGCGCCGTCCTTCTCCACCACGACGATCGGCGGCTCGGGGAAGGTGCCCGAGTCCGGCGTGACGACGCCGACGATCCTGCCGTTGTCGTCGCTGCGCTCGTCGATCACGGTCTTGACGAAGCGCGAGATGCTGGCGCTGTCCTCGAACTGGACGACGGCCTCGAGTGTGGCCGTGTCGCCGGGAGCGAAGGTGCTCTCCTTGTACAGGTCCTTCCAGCCCGTGCCGCCGTCATAGGAGTCCGCGGCGGGGAAGTGGAGGCCTATCGAGTAGTCGGAGTCGTAGCCGAGCACGTACTTGCCGTACGGGTCGGTGACGCTGTCGTAGTAGGCGCCGGCCGACTTGTTGAACGGGCCGAACATGAACCCGCCGCTGGTGCAGAACGTGTAGCCGGGGTAGATGTCCGTGTAGGTGGCGCCGCTGCCGACGGGGTTCTCGGCGACGGTCTTGAGCTTGACGTAGCGGCTGCCCCTGTCGACCGTGATGGTCGTGACCAGCTCCATCGCGTTGAAGTCGCGCTCGATGGTGACGACGGCCTGGTCGACGGTCTCGGTCGTGACCTCGATGTTCTGGTAGGTGTTCGGCCACGCCGCCCAGGCGTTGGGGAGGAAGTCGACGAGCGTGAGGCGGTCGGTGCCCCAGACGCCGCCGTCGATCGTGGTGCCGTCCAGGATGCTCCCGAGCGGGACGCCCCACGGCGGGGC
>CAYTRM010000468.1:0-2199 GCA_964440225.1 uncultured Thermoleophilia bacterium
GGAAGCGGGCGCCGTCCACGTGAAGGTGGTCGATGAGCATGCCCTTCGCCTTCTGATCGCAGACGATCGTGAGCTCCGGGAAGCGCTCGAGGAGCATCGGCGTGGAGCCCGAGTGGTCCTGCTCGACGTGATGGATCACGAGGTAGTCCGGCGCCGGCAACTGGTCGAGCTGGGTGGCGAGCTCCGGCCACTTGGACGGGTCGACCGTGTCGAGGAGCGCGTTCTTCTCACCGCCCTGGATGAAGTAGGCGTTGTAGCTGGTGCCGTCGGGCAGCGGGATGAGGGAGTCGAAGAGGCGGCGGTCCCAGTCGACACTGCCGATGAGATGGACGTTGTCGCGGATGAGTCGTGGCTTCATAGTGTCCCTCGATCAGGTCGCGGACTGTGGAAGTACATCCTTTGGAGTATATCCACGAGGCCCGCCGCCACGCCTGTCGGATGGGGGAAATCGCGGGGTACGATTGGACAGGCGGTCGGGCGGGGGGGCGGCGCGGGATCGTCCGGCCGCCCGACACTACGCGAACAAGGAGCGGGAGACATGCGGGCACGGATCAGCGTGATCACTCTGGGCGTGGCGGACGTACCAAGCGCGCGAGCCTTCTACCAGGCGCTCGGCTGGCCGCTCAGCGGCGAGCCGGAGGACCAGGTCGCCTTCTTCCGCAACGCCGGGTCGCGGCTGGCGCTGTACGCGCTCGAGGGCATCGCCGATGAGGCCGGGCAACCAGTGGCGGCGCCCGGGTCGATCCGAGCGACCCTGGCGATGAACGTCGAAAGCCGAGAACTCGTCGACGAGTGTCTGGACGAGGCTGTGCAGGCCGGCGGAACGCTGCTGCGGCCCGCCCAGGACCGGTTCTGGGGCGGGTACTCCGGCTACTTCGCGGACCCGGACGGCCACGCCTGGGAGGTCGCCTACAATCCCTTCTGGACCATCGGCGAGGACGGGTTACCCGAGTTGCCCTGAGCCCACCGGCCGGCTCCGCCGCCACCCCGGCTTCTTCTTCGCCGTACCCTCACCAAAGCTCCGCCATGCGCTGACAGAGCGCTCACCGAACCCTCACAACCGCCCGATAGGTTCCCTTCCTGGTGCGGCACGTAGCGCCGCGTAACGGCCAGGGAAAGCCAGAGAAGGAAGGTCAGCATGAAGGAATCGCGAGGGGTGGTGCGCTGGCTCGTCATCGTCGCCGCGCTCGTGCTCGTGATCGGCTCCGCGGTCGCCGTCACCGCCTGCGGAAGCGAAGAGGAGAGCTCAGCCTCCGAAAACGCCGCAGCGCTGGAAGCGACGACGTTCGACGGCACCGTGGCCGACGCGCTCGCGGACAACGCCGAGCTCTCCGCATACTCCGAAGCGGTCACCGCGGCGGGTATGTCCGAGACGCTCGCCGGCGCCGGGCCCTTCACCGTGTTCGCGGCCAACGACGCCGCCGTGGAAGCCGAGGGCGTCACGCTGGATGAGAACTACCTCAAGGCCTCCGTCGTCGAAGGCGCCGCACTCACGGTGGACGAGCTCAGGGCCGTCAGCGAGAACGACAGCATGCTCGAGGACAACAAGGTCGTCACCATCGTGGGCAGCAACGACGGCGTTTTCGCGAACACGATCGCGATCGTCGGCGGGCCGATCGAGTGCTCGAACGGCACGATCTACATCCTCGACGGAGTCATCGCGCCGAAGGACTGATCGCGGCACGAAGACCCTCGTGACGACGGGGCGGCGGGAGGCCGGAAGGGCCCCCCGCCGCCCCGTCCGCGTGCGGCCGCCGGCGTGTCGGCTTCTCGTCAGCCGCCGGCGCGTCGGCTTCTCGTCAGCCGCCGGCGCCGTCCAGCTCGTCGGCGAGTTGCTCGACGAACAGGCCCACGTCGGTGACGATGCCGATGGCCTGGAAGGAGCCGCGGTCGGCCAGCTTCGTCACGACCGCGGGGTTGATGTCGGCGCAGACGGTGCGGACGCTGGCCGGCAGCATGTTGCCGACGGCGATGCTGTGCAGCATGGTGCTGAGCATGAGGCAGGCGCCGGCCTGCTGCGCGTAGCGCCGCATCTCCTGCTGCGCCTGCATGACGTCGGTGATCACCTCGGGCATGGGCCCGTCGTCGCGGATGCTGCCGGCGAGCACGAACGGCGTGCCGGTCTTGATCAGCGTGTACATGAGGCCGCCGGTCAGGATGCCCTCGTCGCCGGCTGCCTGGATGCTGCCGGAGCGGCGG
>CAYTRM010000469.1:0-2193 GCA_964440225.1 uncultured Thermoleophilia bacterium
GCGGATGAGCTCCTTGAGCGTCTCGCCCTCGACGTACTCCATGACGATGTAGTAGATGCCGTCGACCTCACCCCAGTCGTGGATGCCGACGAGGTTCGTGTGGTTGAGCCCGGCCGCCGCCTTGGCTTCGCGGCGGAAGCGCTCGACGAACGTGGGGTCGTCGAGGAACCGGCGCAGCAGCACCTTGAGGGCGACGCGCCGGCCCAGCGTCTGGTCCTCGCACAGGTACACGTCGGCCATGCCGCCGCCGCCGAGCTTGCGCAGCACCCGATACCTGCCGCCGACCACCTGCTCTGGCTGGAACACGTCGCTCACGTCTGCCTACCTCGTTCCCTCGTCGACTGGTACGACCCCGGGCGCAGGTTCCCTGCCGTCACGGCAGGGCCGGCTGCGCCAGGGCGCTCTTGATCACTGCGGCGGCGAGCGGCGCGGCCACCTCGCCGCCGGTGGATTGGGAGTCCTCGATGACCACGGCCACGGCGATCTGCGGGTCGTCGGCCGGGGCGAAGGCGATGAACCAGGCGAGATTCGAACCGTCGCCCTTCTCGGCCGTGCCCGTCTTGCCGGCCACCTGGATGCCCTCGAGCGCGGCGGCCGTGCCCGTGCCCGCGTTGACGACTCGCTGCATCATGATGCTCAGCTCGCTCGCGGTCTGCGGCTTCATGGCGACGAGCCACTGCTCGGGCTTGGCCCGGCGGACGACGCCGCCCGTCGCCGTGACGATCTCCTCAAGGTAATACGGTTTCATGATGCGCCCGCCGTTGGCCACACTGCCGGCGACGAGCGCCATCTGCAGAGGCGTGGCGAGCAGACGCTCCTGGCCGACGGCGGCCCACGCCACGTCGAGCGGATCCATGAACGCGCCGGGAGCCAGAAGGCCCTTCTTGCCGTACCGGCCGCTGGGCAGCACCTCGCCGGCCGGCAGCGGCAGCGGCGGCGTCTCGTAGAAGCCGAACTCCTGCATGCCGGCGACCAGGCGCTTGCGGCCGATCTGGTTGCCGAGCTTCGCGAACGTGGTGTTGATGGAGTAGGTCAGCGCCGTGGTGAAGTCGTTCGGGCCGTACACGGCGCCGCCGTAGTTGGTCACCTTGCCGCCGAAGACGACGTACGTCCCCGTGTCGACGAACTCCGTGTCGGGCGTGACCTTGCCGAGCCCGAGACCGACGGCGGCGGTCACCACCTTGAACGACGAACCCGGCGCGTACAGTCCCTGCGTCGGCCGGTTCAGCAGCGGCGCCCCCGTGTCGGTGCTCAGCCGCGACCACTGGTCCTCGACGTCGGCCGGGTCGTAGCTGGGCGCGGAGGCGGAGGCGATGAGCGCACCGGTCGTGGGATCCAGCGCCACGATCGCGCCCTTCTGGCCCTGCAGCGCCTGCTGCGCCGCCTTCTGCACGGCAGGCACGATGGTCAGCTTGACGTCGGCGCCCTTGGGCCGGCGCCCGAGGAGCCTGTCGACCCAGGACTGCACGCCGAGGTCGGTGGACTGGCCGGTGAGGTCGGCGTTGAGCTCGGACTCGACACCGCTGCGCCCGTACCGGACCGAGTCGTAGCCGAGCAGTTGCGGGGCCAGCGTGCCCTGCGGGTAGGTGCGGTGGTAATACCCCGAGCGCCGTCGCGAGCCGGCCATCACGGAGCCGTCGAAGCCGAGGATGTCGCCGCGCTTGATCTTCATCTCCTTGGCGATGGCGCGCTTGTTCTCGGGCCGCTCCTGGAACCACTGCGCGCGCACGACCATGATCCAGGTGAGGTTCACGATGAGCGCGACGAACAGCACGGTGGCGATGATGAACACTTTGGTCATGGCCCGGTTCACGGCGCCTACCCTCTCTCGGCCAGACGGCGGCGCTCGAGATCGCTGCCGCCGCGGATGATGTTGCTGCGGTTCGACACCATGAGCAGGAGCGCCACCAGCATGAGGTTCGCGGTGATGGAACTGCCGCCGTAGCTGACGAAGGGAAGCGTGATGCCGGTGAGCGGGATGAGGCGCGTCACGCCGCCGATGATGATGAACGTCTGCAAGGCGAACGCCGTGGCAAGGCCGGCGGCCAGCAACTTCGAGAAGCCGTCCGGCGCGTAGACGGCGATGCGGAAGCCGCGCCACACGAAGAGCAGATACACGAGGATCACCCCGGCCGCGCCGATGAGACCCATCTCGTTGGCGATCGCCGTGACGATGAAGTCGGTCTGCAGGTC
>CAYTRM010000470.1:0-2192 GCA_964440225.1 uncultured Thermoleophilia bacterium
GCGGCGTCGCCGGCCAGCTCGAGGCGGCGCACGTGGCCGACCCTTCCGCGGTGGTTCGGGGCGGCGTGGAGGTGGTCCTCCCAGTCCTCCACGTACTCGAGGGCAGCCTCGATGAGATCGTCCTCGGCCTCCGCGAGGGTCGCGCCGACACCGTGCACGTCCAGCTCCGCGAGGTAGATGCCGACCTCACCCACCTCGATGAAGACCTCGGGCGCGAAGGGGCAGCAGGCGCCGAGGAGCTCCGCCAGCTGGGCGGCGCCGGCGACCACGACCTCGGGGCGGCCGCGACGGCCGATGAGCTGCCAGCGACCGCTGCGGACCTTGTCGAGCAACGCCGGGAGCTGCCTTCGAGCCTCGGTCATCGGCCACGTCTCCATGTGGGCACCTCGCGATCCGTTGAGCCAGTGTAGCCGCTTTCATCACAGTATGTACGTGATGTAGCGATTGTACACCTAGGCTGAAGTCCGAGAGGATGGCGGTCGAGTCGAGGGGTGAGCGGCTGTGGTGGGGACGCGGCCCCGACACCCGCTACCGAGGGCCGGACCCGCCGCTCTTCGCGTGAGCCGCGGCGCTGTCCAGGGGCACGATCTGCGTCGTCACCCTCATGCCCAGAGCGAAGGCGAGCTTGCCCATGGTCGCTGCGGTGAGGTTGCACTCGCCGGCGAGCACGCGCGAGACCCAGGCCCGTGACGTGCCCATGCGACGGGCCAGCTCGGCGCCGCTGACTCCCTTGGCGTCCATCTCCGCGACGAGCGCGTCGATGAGCTCGAGCGTCATGAGGTAGCTCCAGTACTCGGGATGCTGCCGCGCCAGCGTCGCGTGCTCATCGAAGGTCGGTGCCATCACGCTCCTGTCTCGACGGGGATGTCGCCGCGAGCCGCTCGGTCGGCGGCCGCGCGGTGATGATCCACGTGCTGCTCGTGATGACAGTGAGGCGCATGTTAACTCATAAGTTGACGCCGTTCAAGGCCTGGCAGCGTGCTGCGATGCAGTCTCAACGTGCCGGCGGCGCTGGAATCTCATGAACCCGGTCTCCATGACGCCAGTGTATGCCGGCCGCCGCACCGCGCGAGAGGACCGCGACGGCTCGCGTCGCCCCGCTCCGATGCGCGTGATCACGGCCGTGCCTCGGTCTCGGGAGCCCAGGTGAAGCGAGTCCGCAGCGCGTTGCGCTCGTCATGCCTCAACTGGCCGTCGTGCTGAAGGCGACCCACGACGATGCCCGAATCGATGCCGACCTCGGAAGCGAAGGCCTCGATCGCGGCTGCTGAGAAGCCACCAGACGCGACGAAGCGCAGATAGTCGTCCCTTGGGATCAGAGAGTCGCCGGCGAACTGGCTGGCCTCGTCCTCTCTCGCCTGGAGGGCGGGATCCGCGTCGTCGGTCTCGAGAATGACCTCCTGCCGGCCGTGCAGCAGGACATGGCCGAGCTCATGGAAGAGGCTGAACCAGAAGACATCGGCCCACGCGCCGCGGATCGTCATCATGAGAGCGGCCTTGCCTTGGCTCAGCCAGAACGTGGCGCCGTGGACCCGGGTGCCGGGGAAGTGGGGACAGATGACCAGCGCGATGCCCGCCTTGGCGAGGAGGGACGTGAGCGCCGGCTCAAAGACCTCCGGAGCCTGCCTGGTCATGGCACGCAGGGCGGGGAGTGACGCCTTCAGCAGCTTCTTGTCGAAGGCGGCGCAATCCAGCCTCCTGGCTTCGAGCTCTCCGAGGCGAAGCCACGAAGACAGGGCCTCCGGGGACCGCCGCCGGCGGCTGGTCGCGCCCAGCCGGAACGCGGCCTGGTAGCGGCGGACCTCGGGGATCGCGGCGAGCGAAGCCACGCCGAAGAAGCGCTGCAGCTCAGCGACCTTCACCAGTGGCTTGGTGGTTCGGGCCACGCGTCCGAGCTTGGCGAGCTGGCTGTAGCAGTAGGCCGTTGTGAGCTTGCTCTCGGCCCTGAGGCGCTCCAGTTCCGCCTGACTCTGGCGCCGGGCCAGGGTCAGGCGATACTCGGATTCAAGGCCCAGCCAGATGTGCGCCGGCACGCCCAGGACCTTCTCCAGCTGCAATGCCGTGTCTGGGGTGATGGCCTTCTCGCCCTTGTACACGGCGCTGAGCTTCGCTGCCGGCCGGCGCATGCGGCGCGCCAGCTCGTCCTTGCTCATGTCCAGCTCGGCGATCACCTCCTCGATGTACTCGCCCGG
>CAYTRM010000471.1:0-2187 GCA_964440225.1 uncultured Thermoleophilia bacterium
CGGTCGTGGTTGCCGTGTGCAACTGGCTGAACGCTCCCGCGTGGGTCACCTGGGGGCTCTCGATCGTCATCTGTGGAGGCATGGCCATCGGCTGGGTCGTGCGTGCCGTCAAGTCGGCCGGCAGGCGGCCCGCAACGTGACGTGCGTGGCGTGAAGAACGGCCTGCCGCCGGAGCCGGGCCGCGCCGAGGTGGTGCTCCAGCGCGCGATCAACAACCACGCGCTGTCGCCGTTCTACCGGCGCTACGTGGACCAGATGCACCTGCGCGGCGACGAGCGAGTGCTCGACTACGGCAGCGGGGGCGGGGCCGCCGCCCGCCACCTCGCGCAGCGGCTTGCGGCGGGCGGCGGCCACCTGACATGCATGGACGTCTCTGTGCGCTGGCAGGCCGCGCTGCGCAGGGTCCTGCGCACCTGCCCAGACGTTGAGTACCGCCTGGGCGACGTGCGCGAGATGGCTCTGCCGGGCGGCAGCTTCGACGTCGTGCTCGTCCACTGGATGCTGCACGACATCCCTCCGGCCGACCGGCCGTCGGTCGTCGCGGAACTCGCGCGACTGCTGCGCCCCGGCGGGCGCCTGTTCTCGCGCGAGCCGACGAGCGCCAGACACGGGATGCCGGCGGCGCAGGTGCGCGAGCCGTTCTCGGCGGCCGGACTCACGGAGTCGCTCGCCACCGAGGGCAAGGCCGCCGTGCTCGGCGAGTACTGCCGCACGGTCTGGGTGAAGCCGGCGGGCTGAGCGCCTGCCGCGGAGCGCCCGGCCCTGCCCAGAGATGCGAGAAGGCCGTCGCGTTCGCGCCGGCCTTCTCTACCTCCACCTCTCAGAGGCTCGCCAGAGACCCCTCCTGACTCCGGATCAGGTATCTTGTTAACGATGCGGGTGGGCGAACCTTTCGCGGGGCGTCAGGGGAGATGCGGGCGGTGAGGGCGAGCTTGTCCGACCAGTCGCTGGATCGCTCGTCTCCGAGGTGGACGCCCTGGTGCACCGGCTGCCCGGTCCGGGTGTTCGCCGGCCGCGGCGCGATATGGGCTGCAGAGCGAGCTCCCAGTCGCCGTTCCTGCTGCGAGTCGTGGGGCCGGCCTTTGTCCCGCTCGAACGCGCGCTGGCCGTGGCGGATACGGACGAGGCGTCGTTCTCGTGGGGGACAGGTCAGCGAGGATGCCGAGCGTTTCGTGGCGTCTCTTGACCCCCTTCAGGCACAACCGTATCCTTGACGAACGTGGCGTGATCCTCATTGAGTCGCCGCTCCTCGAGCACAGGACGTTCGATGATTGTTCCGTTCCGGGCGCCGCATGGGCGACGCGGCCGCCGGCTTCAGCCCTCACATGTTCCCGACAGGCGCACACACAGCGCGTGTCGGTGCCTCCACGCAGGCCGTTTCGGCGCCCTGCTCATCCTGTGGACCTCCGCGATGGTCGCGGCCGGCCGTGTGCCGCGACCATCCGGCGACGGCTCACGGCCGTCGTCCCACGCTTGGGAGGACCCACGATGTCGACGACGACACGCGATACGCGTGCACGTACTTTCACCACCGCGGAATGGAGCGACTGGCGGTGGCAGATCAGGAACAGCCTCCGCACGCTTGACGACCTGGCGGGGGTCATCAATCTCGACGCCGACGAACGCGATCGGCTGCAGCGCAGCCTCGGCGTGTTCAGCATGGCCGTCACCCCGTACTACGCCTCGCTCATGGATCGCGACGATCCCGACTGCCCCGTACGCAAGCAGGCGGTGCCCAGCCCGCTGGAACTGGTCTCGCACGCGGAGGACCTGAGCGATAGCACGGCTGAGGATCTCGACTCGCCGACGGCGCGCATCACGCATCGCTACCCGGACCGCGTGCTCTTCGCGCTGACGGACCTGTGTTCCATGTACTGCCGGCACTGCACGCGCCGGCGGCACGTCGGCAGCCGTGACGCGGTGGCCACGCGACGCGAGATCGACGATGCCCTGACCTACATCGGCCGCTCGCCGGAGGTCCGCGACGTCCTCATCTCCGGCGGCGACTTCTCCGACGGCATCATCGGCCTGATCCGCGGCAGCGGCACTTTCTCCGGCACCAGCGGCGCCGACCTGCTCATCGGCTCGTCCTCGGCCGACACCATCAGCGCCCTCGGCGGCGCCGATGTTCTGCGCAGCGGCAGCGGCGATGACACCCTGATCCTGACCAGCAACGCATTCCGCGCC
>CAYTRM010000472.1:0-2182 GCA_964440225.1 uncultured Thermoleophilia bacterium
GCGCACCTGCCGTCCGGCCGGCGGCGGCGCTGCGCGCGGGGCCGGCCTTCTGTCGTGCGCCGATGCGCTCGAGGAAGGGTTCGACATCCTGGGAGTGCGACTGGACGCCGACGACCTTCTCGGGGTCGGCGCCCAAGGCGAGCGCCAGCAGCTGCTGCACGTGCAGGTGCACGAACGGGTAGTCCTCGCCCGCGCTCGCGGCGATGCTGTCGTGGTAGCGGTCGTACTGCACGTGGCAGTTGGGGCACATGTGTACCAGCACGTCGACGCGCTCCTGCGCCAGACGGCGCAGCTTCTTCTGGGTGACGGCGAGCGAGATGGGCGCATTGACGAAGCGCTGTCTGAAGCCGGCGCCACAGTGCAGGGTCTTCTCGTTGTAGTTGCCGGTGGGGGTGACTCCGGCCGGCATGAGCAGTTCCTCCGGCACCATGAAGTCCTCGTTGCTCCCCAGCGTCTCGTCGGGGAAGACCTTGCAGTAGTGGCACGCGGGGTGCGTCGCGACCTTGATGCCGTCGAGGCGGCGCCGCACGAGGCCGGGCACGGACCGGTGAGATCCCCAGAGCACGTCCAGCACGTGCTTGTGCTCGATGGTCGCGGCGACATGGTCGTCGTAGGAGCGGCCGATCTTCGCCAGTACGGCGTTGGTCTCGGCGCGGTACTCCTCCACGGCCAGGATGCTCCGCGCCTTCTTGTTGATCGCGTAGCAGGTGGAGCAGAGGTAGCCGAACACCGGATGCTCGTCGTCCACCGCCACGCAGGCGTTGCGCGCGGCAATGCCCACGGTGGTCTCGATGGGCATGAGGTCGGAGTAGTACCCCAGGCCGGTGCAGCAGGTCTGAGCGGGGTTCACGGTGTACTCGATCCCCAGTCGCTCGAAGAGCCACTTGGTGGAAGACTCGACGCCCGGGTACTCCGCCGAGACGAGGCAGCTGCGAAACAGAGTGACACCGCCGCTGGTCCGCGGCACGTCCGGGGTCTTCGTGAAGCACGCGCTCATGGACACCCCCGCGATAGCCGACACCGCCGTCATTATCTATAAGTAAATGCACTTTGACCAATAGACATTGCTTATAGATACGGCACACGGCATAAGGGGCGGGCGGCGGCCGCGCGAGGGGATGGTCGAGCCCGACGCGCCGGAGCCGGACGGCGAGAAAGACCGAGGGCGGGGGCGGCCACGGCCGCCCCCGCCCTCGTGGCGCTCGCGCCTCCGGCGCGCGATCTTGCGTCACTCAATCGCACCGGCGCCTGCGTTCGCGACGGTCGGACGCGAGCGTTTCCTGAGAGCGGTGGGACAAGACGACGGAGTATGGGCAGCGCCCGCCGGGGTTAGGCGGGCAGCGTTTGCGGGCACGAACTGACTGAGCAAGCCGAACCGGCTTCGTGCCCCGCTCCGGGCGCCGGAGCCGCACCGACGGGAGGACTCCATGGGCCAGGTCCACCCATTGCAGACCCCGCAGGGGGGTGAGGAAGCCTCGCGGGCCCAGGCGCCGGCGGCGGTGCGCTCCATCGACAGCGCCCACTGTGCACTGTGTGGCGCCAAGCTCAGCGCTCGGTCCCTGAGGTATCACCTGATCTCGCCGCAGACGTGCGACGTGCCGATCACGGTATGCCACACGTGCCACAAGGCGGCGCTGGGCGAAGGGTACAGGCCGGCCGAGTGAGGCGAGGCCGGCCAAGCCCTTCGCGACCGACGGGAGCCCTCGGGCTCCCGTTTGCTACAATCAGCGTCCCTGTCACGCCCTCCTACCGTCCAGCCGGGTGATGTCCATGCGCCTTCTCGATGCCTGTGCCCGCAAACGCGTTGACGCGACTCCCATCTGGCTCATGCGCCAGGCCGGCCGCTACCTGCCGGAGTACCGCGCCATCCGCGAGAAGATGAGCTTCGTCGAGATGTGCCGCCGGCCGGACATCGCCGCCGAGGTCACACTGCAGCCGCTGCGTCGCTTCGACCTGGACGCCGCGATCATCTTCGCCGACATCCTGCTGCCGCTCGAGCCGATGGGCATCGGCTTCCACTTCAGCAAGGACGACGGTCCGGTGATCGAGAAGCCGATCCGGGGGGCCAAGGACCTCGAGGGCGTGCACGGCATCGATGCCGCCACCGACCTGCAGTACGTCATGGACGCGATCCGCCTGGTGCGCCACGAGCTGGCCGGCGAGACGCCGCTGATCGGCTTCT
>CAYTRM010000473.1:0-2166 GCA_964440225.1 uncultured Thermoleophilia bacterium
GACGGCGAAGAGGTCGGGGTTGAGCCCACGTGCCGCTGCGATGCCGCGGAGTAGCCGCTGAACACGGCTATCAGTCGGAGCGATGGAGAGCACCTGCGGAAACAGGGCGCTGCGATCCTGTTCGATCCCGGTCGACCAGTAGCGATGGTAGAGCCAGCACTTTCGCACCACGGCGGCGGCGCTATGAGTCGAGAGGTCCATCTCGATGAACCAGTGGTATTCGAACTCGCCTGACCGCAACGAGACGAAGAGATCGGGCTTGAGTATCTGTACACCCTCGAGCCCCAAGGTGAATCTGCGCCAGCATGCGGGTTCGGTCTGAATGTCGATGATCTCGAGGTCGCTGCTGCGCGACCGTTCGTGAAGATCGATGGCTACCTGTGCGACCGCGAGTGTGTGGTCCAGGAACGCCTCTGAGGGCTCGCGTCGGCGTACACGGGCGTCTTCGTCGCGATGGAGGATCCGATAGCCGAACGGCGCGAGCCCGTAGACGAACGACGATGATCCGGCGCGAACGCCGCCGATGCGGCGGTCGAGGCGCCAGAGGATGGTGGCTCGCGTCAGTCGCCCCAGCACCTTGCGGCAAGTACGGGCTCCGGTGAGCGCCGTCGCGTGGTCGAAGAACAGCAGGTCTTCGATCTGCCGTGCTGTGAGATATCGGAATCGGTCTACGCTCTCCAGGACGGCCATCTCCCGATGAGACAGATGCTTGCGAGTTCGACGCACGATGGCCGTGCCGGCGCGTTGTGGCGCTCTCATGGAGTCCTCCAAGAGAGCGAGACAGTCGTCGCCACTGTTACGAATGATTCATGCGATGTGCAGGTGAAATCCACGAGACTGCGTGACGCGAACGGGTAAGCGACCGGTGACCTCATGACCGCCTCCTTCTGCCAATGGGGCGGTCGTCAGGCTCTCCTTCACCAGAGACCAGGGCAGCGAGGTCGGACTCGATCAACGCGAGATCGCGACCGAATCGGACCCTGCTCGCATCCCTGATGGATTGCGCGTTGCTCGTGGCCGGCGTTGGCTCCAGAGTCCTGGCCGATGCGAAGGGCGTCACGTTGCTTCTCGACACCAAGGAGACGTAGGCCTCGTATCTGCCCAAGCTTTGGAGATCGACGGCGTCGATCTCAGGAGCTCCGGCAGCGATGAGCCGGGCATCTTCGTTGCTGAGCTGGAAGCAGACGCGCGAGCGGGCGTTCGCCAGTACGGCCGATCGCAGACTGGTCGGCAACTGCGCGAGGTGTTGATGTGCGAGTGTCAGACCGACGCCGAGCCCTCGAGCTTGGGCCAGCACGTCGGCGACGTCAGTCGGCAGGTGCAGGTAGTCCTGGAACTCATCGATGTAGACCATCACGGGTGGACGAGCGTCTGCGGCTACACGGACGCGACCGAGAGCGGTCTGCCAGAGCTGCGAGACGAGAAGCGAGCCGAGAAGCGCGGCGGCTTCGGGGCCGATGAGTCCTTTGGCCAGCGAGACGAGCAGCACCTTGCGCTGAGTGAACACGGTGTGGATATCGAAAGCCGGCTCGGCCTGGCCGATGACGGCTCGCATGCGGGGACGCAAAAGGAAGGCCCGCAAGCGCGTCAGCACAGGAGCGATGACCTGCTGTCGAGCGCTGTCACTGAGGGCGTCGAATGCTGCCCAGAAGGGCCTGAGTGCAACGTCGTCTGTCAGGGTGGCGACGCACTTCTGGCGGAATCGCCGGTTGGAGAGGAGTACGGGGAGAGCACAGAGCGTCATCCCCGGCCTGTCTGCCAGAGTCAGCAGCGAGGCATGAAGGACGTCATGGATGCGCGGTCCCCAGTTCTCGCGGTAGAGGTCGTGGAAGACAGCAAGAACTTGGTCGGCTATGAGCTCTGGAGGTCGCCCGCCTCCCTGCAGGACGTTGATGCCGACCGGTCTTTGGTCGTCAGCCGGGTCCAGCACCACGATGTCCTCAGTCCGGCTTGCGGGTACGCGATGCAGGACGTCGTCGACAAGGTCACCTTTCGGATCGACGACCACCACCCCGCGTCCTGCCTCGATGTCCTGGACGATCAGATTGAGCAACAAAGTCGACTTGCCGGTCCCGGTAGGACCGAGAACGTGAAGGTGCTGGAGTGAGTCCCTCAAACCGAGCGAGAGCGGGCGATCGGGGCCCGGGAACGTTGAGACGGCCACCA
>CAYTRM010000474.1:0-2152 GCA_964440225.1 uncultured Thermoleophilia bacterium
ATAAGCTGTGCGCGCGGCGCTCACAGGGTGATGGAGACCTGCGGCGCATCAGCTTGATCCGCTTGTTAGGTTCGTCCTTCACCGACCTCGTCCTCGCGGACCAACTGGCTGGCGTGCCTGACGGTGAGGATGAGGACCGTGCCTGCGTCGATGCGATAGAAGACGCGATAGGCGCCGTAGACGAGCTCGCGCACGCCGCGGTCCTCGAGTTCCGGCGCGAGGCGCCCACTCTCCGGAAAGTCGGCGAGGCGCCCGGCGGCGTCAAAGAGCCCCTCCGCCCAGCGCAGCGCGGCGGTGGGATCGTCGGCGGCGATGTAGCGCGCCGTCTCGCGCACGCGGCCGAGCGCCCGGTCGGTCCAGGCGAGCCTCACGAACCGAGGTCTCCAAGGACGCGGGCCCGGGCCTCGTCGTGAGCAGTGAGGCGCCCGGCGGCGACGTCGGCCTCGGCCGCGTTGACGTCCTCGAGCAGGGCGAGCCGCTCGCGCATCGCCTCGAACTCGCGCACATCCACGAGCACGGCGACGCCGCGGCCGTGCTGGGTGAGCAGCAGCGGGCGACGGGTCTCGCTGACGCGGCGCACGAAGCCGGCGACGCCGGCGCGGAACTCGGACAGCGGGCGGATATCCTCATCGAGCCTGAGGGGCTGCATCACGGCCTCCTGGTACGTGTTGCTGTACAGAAGAGTGTACGACCTTCCCCACGAGCCGGCAACAGCGAACGCTCGGGGACTGAACCGAACGCACCGCGGATAAGCTGCGAGCGTCGCGGCCCCGTCTTGCCGCGACGCTTCGGCGAGCCAGCTTGATCCGCTTGTCAGGCACCCCCACGGCTAGCTCGCCTTGGCGCGCACCTGCACCTCACGCTCGAGGCGCTCGCCGAGCTCGTCGGCGGCCACGTCGAGGTCGTAGTCGGCCTGCAGCCCGAGCCAGAACTGCGGCGTCGTGCCGAAGTAGCGAGCCAGGCGCAGGGCGGTCTCGGCAGTGATGCGGCGCTTGCCGAGGACGATCTCGTTGACGCGCCGCGGGTGCACGCCGAGGGAGAGCCCGAGGCGGTTCTGGCTGAGGCCGAGCGGCCGCAGGAACTCCTCGAGCAGCACCTCGCCGGGGTGCACCGGAGCGAGCCTCTCTTCGGACATCGTCACCCCTTTCAGTGGTAGTCGCAGATCTCGACCTCGTGCGCGTCGTCGCCCTTCCAGACGAAGCAGATGCGCCACTGGTCGTTCACGCGGATGCTGTACTGGCCGGCGCGGTCCCCGCCGAGCCGCTCGAGGCGGTTGCCTGGTGGGCTGCGCAGGTCGGCGACCTCGTGCGCGTTGGCGAGCATGCGCAGCTTGCGCAGCGCGACGGCTTGGATGTCGTGCGGCAGGCGCCGGGAGAACTGGCGGTGGAAGACCTTTTCGGTCTCGACGTCGCGGAACGACTTGATCATGACGCCATGATATAACGCGGCGCGTTATACGTAAAGGGTGATGATGCGACTGCGGATACGCGTGGGGTGGGTGCAGCTAACGCGCCGCGCGTAACCTGCGCGGGTCGCGGCTACGCCTTGCCGCGACGCTTTGACGAGCCAGCTTGATCCGCTTGTTGGGCGCCTCGACCACTGGCCTCACACCGTCCGGGACGCCACCGGGAGCGAATCGTGCCGACGCGCGCGCGAGGCGAGGGCAGCGAGCGCCGTGACGAGGAGCAGGACGGCGCCGCAGGCCGCGTAGAGCCAGGCGAGCGTGGCCAGGCGCTCGACCCAGGGCGTGAAGAGGCTGAGCAGCACCTCCCTGCCCTCACCGTGCGCGTAGACCCCGAAGCGGGCCTGCAGGCTGGCGCTGGCGGGGTCGAGCGCGAGCGCGGCGGCGACGCCGGCGATGGTGATGAGCCCGGCGCAGGCGAGACGCGCGGCGACCCGCACGCTCGGCCGCCACGAAGCGTAGAGGCTGGCGATGACGAGTCCGGTGAGCAGCGCCGCGGCGATCGCGGCGAAGACGGCCTCACCGGCGGAGCGGTCGACGACGCCAGCCGTGGACAGGCTCGCCTCGTCGAGCGGTGAGGTGAGGAAGGTGATCGCCAGCGCGGCAGCCACGCCGGCGGCCAGCAGTGCGAGGACGAGCGTGATGAGGGTGAAGCCGCGTCGCGGTGAGTCGGACATGGGAAGCTCCCTT
>CAYTRM010000475.1:0-2149 GCA_964440225.1 uncultured Thermoleophilia bacterium
GCGGCCCCTACGCCGGCCTCGCCGTCGAGGAGGCGGCCGAGCGCGTCGTCGCCGACCTGCGCGCGCTCGGCGCCCTGGAGAAGGTCGAGGACTACGCGCACAGCGTCGCCACCTGCGACCGCTGCGGCACGCCCATCGAGCCGCTGATCAGCGAGCAGTGGTTCATGGACATGGACGAGCTCAAGAAGCCGGCGACAGATGTGGTGCGCGACGGCAAGGTCAGGTTCACACCGGAGCGCTGGGGCCGCGTCTACATCGACTGGATGGACAACCTGCGGCCGTGGTGCATCAGCCGCCAGCTGTGGTGGGGGCATCAGCTCCCCGTGTGGTACTGCGAGAGCGAAGGGTGCCGCGAGACGATCGTCGCCGAGACGGCGCCCTCCGCGTGCCCCAGGTGCGGAGGCGCGTCCCTGCGTCGCGAGACCGACGTCCTGGACACGTGGTTCAGCTCCGCGCTGTGGCCGTTCGCGACCTTCGGGTGGCCGGACGAGACCCCGGACCTCGCCTACTTCTACCCGACCAACGTGCTGAGCACGGCGCGCGACATCATCTTCCTGTGGGTCGCGCGCATGGTCATGATGGGCCTCGAGTTCGTCGGCGAGATCCCCTTCCACGATGTGTACATCCACTCCGTCATCCAGGCGCCGGACGGGCGGCGCATGAGCAAGAGCCTGGGCACGGGCATCGACCCGCTGGAGATGATCGACAAGCACGGCGCCGACGCCACGCGCTTCGGCCTGCTGCTCATGAGCAGCGCCCAGGACGTGCGCTTCAGCGAAGAGAAGATCGCCATGGGCCGCGGCTTCGCCAACAAGCTCTGGAACGCCGCCCGGTTCGTGCTGCTCGGCAGCGACGGGTACGAGGCCGCGCGCAGCGAGGCCGACGTCGTCGACCGCTGGATCGCGAGCCGCTTCCAGCGCTGCCTGGCGGCCGTTGAGGAGGCGGTCGCCGTCTACGACTTCACCGCCGCCGTCGACACGCTCTACCACTTCGTCTGGAACGAGTTCTGCGACTGGTACCTCGAGCTCGTCAAGGTGCGCCTGTACGGAGACGACGAGGTCGAGAAGGCGCGGGCGGCGGGGCATGCGCGCCACATGCTCGACCAGATAGTCCGGCTGCTGCACCCGTTCCTGCCGTTCGTCACCGAGGAGATCGCGGCGCAGTACGGCGCCGCCCCGCTGCTGGATCGGCAGCACCCGCGGCGCGACGAGGCGCAGCTCGCACCCGACGCCGAAGCGGCGATCGGCGACCTGCAGGCGGCGGTCGACGCCCTGCGGCGCCTGCGCGCCGAGGCCGAGGTGCCGCCGGGCAAGGTGCTCGAGGCGGTGTTCGCCGGCGACGGCGACGGCGCGGCGGCCAGATACGCTCCCTACGCCGCCGCGATCCGCGCGCTCGCGAAGACCGAGGTCGCGTTCGACGGCGATGCGCCTCCCGACGCCACCGCCGTGCTCGTGCCCGGCGGCCGTCTCGACGTCGCCGCCGCCGTCGACAAGGCCGAAGAGGTCGCCCGGCTCGAGCAGCAGTTGGCCAAGGTGCGGGCGGAGGTCGAGCGCGGGGAGGCCAAGCTCGCCAACGAGAAGTTCGTCGGACGGGCTCCCGAGGCCGTCGTCGCCAAGGAGCGCGAGAAGCTCGCCGGGTACGTCGCCGACCGCGACGGTCTCACCGCCCGTCTCGCGCAGCTGCGCGAGGATTGAGGCCGGCGCCGTGAGCGGCACGGCTGCCGTCCCGCCGTCCGGCGCCGGGCGCGCGGAGCCGCGTGGCGGCTCCGGCGAGGTGCTCACGCCCGCCGCCGGCGACTCCGGCTCGTGGCCGGCGTACCTGGCCTCACTCGCGGCCTTCGGCATGAGGCCGGGTCTGGAGCGCGTGAGCGCTCTTCTCGACGTGCTCGGCCGCCCACACGAGTCGTATCGGGTCATCCACGTGGTCGGCACGAACGGCAAGTCCTCGACGACGCGGTACTCTGAGGCCCTGCTCCGCGCTCACGGCTTGCGGTCCGGCGCCTATCTCTCGCCACACATATCGGGCTGGAGCGAGCGCGTGCTCGTGGACGGGCGCCCTGTGTCCGACGCGCTCCTCGGCGCCGCCGTCGAGCGGGTCGCCCGCGAGGTCACCGGTCTGCACGGGGACCTGGGGGAGACCACGCAGTTCG
>CAYTRM010000476.1:0-2126 GCA_964440225.1 uncultured Thermoleophilia bacterium
TCGCCTCGTGCAGGGCGTCGGCCGCGAGGTTGCTGCAGTGCATCTTGATCGGCGGCAGGCCGTCGAGGGCGTCGGCGACGTCGCCGCGGCTCACCTTGAGCGCCTCGTCGAGCTGCATGCCGACGACGAGCTCGGTGATCATGCTCGACGTCGCCACGGCCGATCCGCAGCCGAACGTCTGGAACTTGATGTCCTTGATGCGGTCGTCTTCCACGTCGATGTAGATGTCCATCATGTCGCCGCAGACGGGGTTGCCCACGCGGCCGACGGCGACGTTCGGCCCTTCCAGCGTGCCCACATTGCGTGGGTTGCGGAAGTGGTCGAGGGTCTTCTCCGTGTACTGCGTCGATTTCATCAGGGTGCGCCTTTCGGGATGTCAGATGGCCGCGGCCGTCACGAGGCCACGGGAGCGTGCGTCTTGTAGAGGGGAGAGAGGGCGCGGAGCCGGGCGATCACGCCGGGGAGGACGGCCATGATGCGCTCGACGTCGTCCATGGCGCTCCAGCGTCCGAAGGTGAACTCGAGCGACCCGTGCGCCTCTTCGTGCAGCAGGCCGCAGGAGATGAGCGTGTGCGACGGCTCCAGCGTCTTGGAGCTGCAGGCCGAGCCGGTCGACGCAGCGACGCCTTCGTCGCGCAGCGACAGTACCATCGCCTCTCCCTCGACCGCGTCGAAGCGGAAGTGGGCGTTGTTGGGCGCGCGCTGCTCGGGGTGGCCGTTGAGGTGCGAGTCGGGGATCTCGGCCAGCACGCGATCGACGAGCCGGTCGCGGATCGCCCGGATGCGCGGCACTTCCGTGGCCATCTCCGCGCCCATGATCTCGGCCGCCGCGGCCATGCCGGCGATGCTCGCGAGGTCCTCGCTGCCGGAGCGCAGGCCTCGCTCCTGACCTCCGCCGAGCAGGACGGGCGCGACCTGCACGCCCTGGCGCACGTAGAGGGCGCCGAGGCCGCGCGGTCCATACAGGTCGTTGCTCGAGAGGCTGAGCAGGTCCACCGGGACGGCGCTCGTGTCGATCGGCAGCAGGCCTTCGGCGGCGACGGCGTCGCTGTGGAGCGCGATGCCGGTGCCGTCGAGCATCTCGGCGATCTCGGCGATGGGCTGCACCGTACCGATCTCGCTGCTGGCCCACTGCACCGAGACGAGGATCGTCTCGTCGGTGATGCGGGCGCGCAGCTTCTTCGGCGAGACGCGCCCGTACAGGTCGATCGGCGCGCGCGTGACGCGGAAGCCGTTCTTCTCCAGGTACTTGGCGATGTTGAGCACGCTGATGTGCTCGGCCTCGCTCACGATCACGTGGTCGCCCTTGCGCTTGTTGCGCAGGGCGTACCCGACGAGGGCCAGATTGGTGGCCTCGGTGGCCCCGCCGGTGAAGACGATCTCGCGCGGCTCGGCGCCGAAGAACGCGGCGACCCGGCCGCGCGCGTCCTCGAGCGCGGCTGTGGCGACGTCTCCGACGGCGTGCAGAGAGGCGGCGTTGCCGAAGGTCTCCGTGAGGTACGGCAGCATAGCCGCGACCACGCGCGGGTCGACGGGTTTGGCCGACTGGTAGTCGGCATACACGACCCCGGCGCGGCGCAGCGCCTCGCCGGGGTCCGTGAGCTTGAGGTCGGCGGTCGTGTCGGGCGTCATGGCTCGCCTCAGAACCACATGGTCGCGCCGGCGTCCAGGGCCAGGTCGTTGAGCGTCGCCGCCCCGACGATCTTGACGCCGTCGATCAGCTCCACGGACTCCCAGCCGAGCATCTGCTTGGACGCCTCGCACACGTACACGGTGATGCCCATCTCGATGGTCTTCTTGAGCATCTCCGCGACGCTCGGGAAGGCGCCCATCTGCATCTTCTCGGCTTCGCCCGGCTTGAGCACGGTCAGGCCCATGCCGAGGTAGTAGACCGTGGGCTCGAGGCCCATGGCTTTGGCGCTCTGGGCCAGCACGAGCGGCGAGTACTGGCGCTCGGGGGAGTTGCTCGTCTGCACGTACAGGATGGTGGTCTCGTCGGCCATGGTGTCCCTTTCGATGCTGTGGGTCTACTTGAGGCGGCGGAGGAGGATGCGGAGCTCGCCGCCGTCGTTCTCGAGCGCGACGACCTCGTGCCCCGCGCGTTTGGCGAAGCGCTTCAGGTCTTC
>CAYTRM010000477.1:0-2121 GCA_964440225.1 uncultured Thermoleophilia bacterium
GGGGCCGGGAGTGGATCCGCTGGTGGGGCCGGGAGTGGATCCGCCTGTGGCACCACAAGCCCCCGTGGAGAATCGGGCCGGCCGATCGACGGGCTAGCGGGCCACGCCGACGCTCCCGGCCGGAGCACCCGGCCGGCGCTCCGGGCCGGCGCTCCGGGCCGGCGCTCCGGGCCGCGTCAGCCGAAGACGGCCCCGAGGTAGTACACCCAGAAGGCGGGGATCTCCCGCACGACGAGCCGGGGCGTCTGCGCTATCGGCGTCGACGTCCCCGCCGGCACGGTGAGCACGTCCCAGCCGGCGCGCTGGTAGGCCAGCTTGATGCGGGGCAGGTGGTAGAACTGGCTCACCGCCATCACGCGCTCCCAGCCGCCTCCGCCGAAGAAGGGCACCGTGTCGGCGACCGTCGCGTTGGTGCTGACGCCGTTGGAGTCGACGGCGATCGCCTCGGCGGGGACGCCGCCCTCGACGGCCATGTCGCGCATCACCAGCGCCTCGTTGTAGCCGCTGTCCCCCACCCCGCCCGAGACGAAGACACGCTTGACCAGGCCGGCCTCGTAGAGCTCCACGGCCGTGTCCATGCGGTCGCGCAACGACGTCGAAGGGCGACCGTCTTCGTGGACCTGGGCGCCGAAGACGACGACGACGTCCGCCGGCCGCCGGTAGTCCGTCGTACCGAAGAAGAGGACCTGGGCCAGCGGGAAGACGAGCACGCACCCCGCCACGGTCGCGAAGACGACGGCGGCCGCGCTCCAGCGCCGGCGCCTCTGCGGCGGCGACCTGAGTGCGGCCCACGCGATGAAGACGAAGACGGCGCACAGCACGAATGAAAGGGGAAGGGGAACCGCCGGGACGATCTCACCGGCGCGCCAGGCGAGGTAGAAGGCGACGCCGTTCCAGAGCGTGACCGCGGCGGCCCCCAGACACAGGCCGACGGTCGGCCAGCGCCGCCAGGCGGGCATGCGCGGCAGGATCGCATAGGCGACCAGCGCGACGGCGAGCGCCGAGAGAAGGACCAGGCCCACGGCCCGCGGCGCGAAGCGCAGGTCGACCCACCAGATGTTCTCGTCGAAGGCCGGCGTGCGCAGCGCTCCGGCCACATTGACGAGCGTGAAGGCGCCGAAGAAGAGCGCGAACCCGCGCGCGACGGCGGCCACTATCCAGTTGCGGCGCGCGGGGCCGCCAGACGGCGGCGCGGAGCCCGGCACCTGCGTCCAGCCCGCACCGGGCGGGCGGTCGAGCGGCGTCGCCGGCGGCGCCTGTGCGGGCGCGCCGGACGGGCGCGCGAGCCCGGCCGCCGCTGGTGGAGTGGCCGGCGGATCGGTGGAGAGCGACCCGGTGAGTCCCTCGTCTGCGCTCATGCGCGGGACTGTATCACGACGGCCTCGCCGCGAACCGAGGCCTCATACGGCGCCGGGCCGGCCGGCGGCCGCGAAGCGAGGCCCCGGCGCCCCCGCGGCGAACTGTAGGGGTCATGGGCGACGCACGATCGGATGGCAGAGTGATGGGGCCTGCGGAGGCGACGATCCGCGGGGTCGTCGCCGCCGGCCTGGGCACCTACCGGCGGCGGTTCGGCCGCATCGTCGTCGCCGCCGTCCTGGTCTTCGCGCCGATCGACCTGATCGTCACCCTGTCGGCGTCGGCGGCGAGGAGTGTCGAGAGCAACGCCGACGCGCTCAGCGTGGCCGTCTGGCTGGCCGGCACCGGGGTGAACGTGGCCGGAACGACGCTCAGCCTCGTCTTCTTCGCCGGAATCATCGACCGGCTCGTCGCGCTGGACCAACTCGGGCACGAGGACATCCCGCTGTTCAGCACCGTCCGGCGCCTGCCCATCGCGCGCCTCATCCTGGCGAGCATCCTGACCACGGCGGCCATCATCCTGGGCCTGCTCCTCCTCGTCGTGCCCGGGTTCTTTCTCATGGTGCTGCTCTGCCTCGTCGGGCCCTTGATCGTGATCGAGGATCTGCACGTGCTCGCCGGCCTGCGGCGGTCGGCGCGACTCGTGTGGCCCCACCTCCTGCTCGCGACCGTCGTCTCGCTCGTGCCTGCGATGCTCGACGAGGAATTCACGTCATGGCTCGAACGCTCAGGATGGTACGACAGCCCGCTGCTGCATCTCGGCGC
>CAYTRM010000478.1:0-2119 GCA_964440225.1 uncultured Thermoleophilia bacterium
GGCGTCGATGGCGCCCTCGGCGGCGCCCGCACCGACGAGATTGTGGAGCTCGTCGATGAACAGGATGATGTCGCCGGTCTCGCGGATCTCCTTCATGACCTTCTTGAGACGCTCCTCGAACTCGCCGCGGTACTTGCTGCCGGCGACGAGCGCGGCGAGGTCGAGCGTCCACACCTGCTTGCCCTTGAGCAGCTCGGGCACCTCGTGGTTGGAGATGCGCTGGGCGAAGCCCTCGACGATGGCGGTCTTGCCGACGCCGGGCTCGCCGATGAGCACCGGGTTGTTCTTGGTGCGGCGGCTGAGGATCTGCATGACGCGCTCGATCTCGGTCTGACGGCCGATGCAGGGGTCGAGCTTGCCCTCTTCGGCGAGCTTGGTGAGGTTGCGGCCGAACTGGTCGAGCACCTTGGCGGCGCGCTTGCCCTCGCCGCCGCCGGCCGCCTGCGGGCTGCGGCGGCCGGGGCCGCTGAGCGCGCGCATGACCTCGCCGCGGATCTTCTCGGGCTCGGCGTCGAGGTCGAGCAGGATGCGCGCGGCGACGCCTTCGTCCTCGCGCACGAGGCCGAGCAGGATGTGCTCGGTGCCGATGTAGTTGTGGCCGAGGCTCAGCGCCTCGCGCAGCGCCAGCTCGAGGACCTTCTTGGCGCGCGGCGTGAAGGGGATCTGGCCCTGCGGCGACTCCTCGCCGGAGCCGACGATGCGCACGACCGCGGCGCGGACCTCCTCGACGGAGACCTCGAGCCCGTCGAGGACGCGCGCGGCGACGCCCTCTTCCTCCCGCAACAGCCCGAGCAGCAGGTGCTCGGTGCCGATGTAGTTGTGCTTGAGCGCCCTGGCCTCTTCTTGTGCGAGGACGACGACCTGCCGGGCGCGTTCGGTGAAGCGTTCGAACATCCGGTTACTCCTTCCGGAGGACGGGAGCCGTTCGGGCCGGTGAAGGGACGGGGACGGCTGCCGGTACTTGCTCTCTCAGCCTCCGGCGTACCCTCGGGTGCCCCGCCGGAAGCAGGACGTGAGTCTATGGTACCCGATTCGCCGGATGACGCGACCCGGGCGTCCGTCGCCCGCTGCGGGACAAGGGTTCCGCCGCTCGGCGACCACGACTACAATCAGGTTGACGTCCCGAGGAAAGGCAGGCGATGGATCCCGGCTACCAGCCCAAGTACCCGCGCGCCAAGCTGCGAGGCATAGTCACGAAGCATCTGGCGGCCTTTCGGCTGGCCGGGCTTGCCCCCAATTGCAGCGTGGTCTTCGGACAAGCGCCGCCGCAGGGCGGTCCGGTCCGTGGCTGGCTGCTCGAGGATACCCGGCAACGAGTCGCGACGGTGCGGTACCTGCTCCTCGACGACGGCGACGTGTGGAGAGAGGTGGACGCGCCGCACGACGCCGGGGAGACAGTCGAACGCATCTGGCTCAGCGGGCCCGACGACGACCTGGTGACGCTGCTCGTCAAGGCCTCGAACGACGCGAGACGCGAGAGCACCGCGTGCCTGGTGCCCGAGGAGCGCGTCGATCTCGCGACCCGCGTCGTCGCCGACCGCCGCGAGGGGCACCAGCCGCTCAGCGGCCCGGAGCGGCGCCGCGCCTGATCGCCGCTCGCGGACGCGGCAGGGCGCCGCTACCGCCCGTCAGCTCCGCAGGGCCGGGAAGAGGATCACGTCGCGGATGCTGGGCGCGCCGGTCAAGATCATCACCAGCCGGTCGATGCCCATGCCGAGGCCGCCGGTGGGCGGCATGCCGTGCTCCATCGCCTCGAGGAAGTCCTCGTCGAGACGGTGGGCGGTCTCGTCGCCGTCGGCGAGGTCCTGCATCTGCTGCATGAACCGCTCACGCTGGTCGTCCGGGTCGTTGAGCTCGCTGAAGGCGTTGCTCAGCTCCATGCCGGCGATGAAGCCCTCGAAGCGCTCGACGAAGCGCGGGTCGTGCGGCGTCTTCTTGGCGAACGGGCTGGTCTCGAGCGGGTGCTCGGTGATGAACACCGGCTGGACGAGCTTGGGCTCGACACACTCGCTGAACAGGTCGTCGACCTGGGCGCCCCAGGCCGGCGCGAGCGGCACGACGTCCTCGAGCCCCTTCTCCTTGATGCGCGCCTGAAGGTCGGTCACGGTGCGCGCGTCCT
>CAYTRM010000479.1:0-2111 GCA_964440225.1 uncultured Thermoleophilia bacterium
GCGGGTCGATGAGGCTCCCGAGGGTGTCCGCCTCCGTGGAGAGCTCGTGCAGGCGGCCTAACGCACGCTCGAGGCGCTCGTCGCCCCTGGCGAGCCTGGTCCACTCCTCAAGGCTACCCCTAGTGGGGATGCCCGAACAGGCAAGGTTGACGGCGGGCAGCTCGTGGTAGCCGATCGTCTTCCAGGCGGCGAGGGCGAGGGCAAAGACGCCGAGCTGGACACAGCGGGCATCGAGCTCCAGGCCATAGAGGTTGTCGCGCAGGACGGCATCCACGGCGTCCCGCTTGGAGAGACCTTCCTCCTCTTCGCGCATCTGGCACAGCATCTCGAAGGCGGCGACCAGGAAGTGACCCGAGCCGCAGCAGGGATCCATGACGGTGACATCAGCAACGGTCTCGGGCCAGCCTTCGAAACGGCCGGCGGCAGGCTCGCCATGGTCGGTGAGCCGCAGGTAGTCGAAGGAGCCGAGCAGCGGGCTCTCGGGGTGTCGCGCGGCCCACCAGGCGCCGAGCGAGTTCTCGAGCAGAAAGCGCACCATGTAGTGCTCAGTGAAGAGCTGCGTCACCGGCGCAAGGTCGGCACCTCCGATCTTGCGCTCACTGGCGTTGACCTCCCTCTTCTTCTTGCTCTGCCAGAATTGGTAGACCCAGCCGAGGGCGTCATCCGCGGTGAAGACCTCAGCCGGCAGGCCGGCGAGGATGTCCTCGAGAGCTCTGCGGCTCTCGGGGGCAAGGGGCAGACGCACGCAAGGGTCGGCCGGCTTAAAGATGCCGGGCAGCATGGCGGCAGCATAGTGAGCAGCAAGCAACCAGGGGTCGCTCTCGCCCTCCTCGCGAGCCAAGTCGGCGACCTCATCCAGAGCCACGTGGGCGCCGCTCGGATGCAAAAGCAGATCGTTCTCGGCCAGAAAGCGGGCGAAGAGCATCAGGTGCCACTGCTCGTAGGCACACTCGGCGACGAGCTGCTCGAAGGCACCGCCGAGTTGGCGCTGCTGAGCGCGCAGCGCGTTGCGCAGCTGGCGGTCATCGGCGCTTAGCGCCGCCGGCCCTTCGCGGGTGTCTACACCCAACGCCTTGAGTGCCGCCTCGCAGGCCGCCTCGGCAGCGTCGCGCGCGGAGACGACGGACTTCTCAAGCGACCTGCGGAGCTCTGGGGTGAGTGATGGCATTCTGCTCGTCCTCAGATGACGACCGGATGACCGGCATTGATCTGGTTCATGATGTCGGTCCGCAAGCCCTCGACATACGCATCAACTTCGGGCTTCGACTTGAGCGTCGCCTTCGGCGGCTTGATCGCAACGACCTCGGGTACGAGCTCGGCAGCAGCAATCTGGCGAGCGCGCTCGAACCGTGACTGCAGGCCCGCTGTGCGGTCAGCCCAATGAGCGAGCGGATTCTGATCAAGGGCTCCAAGGAGACTCTCGTCGGTGTCCACCTTCGGCATGTCTGCCGCACCAAGTCCACACTCGGCTACGATCGCCTTGCTCCGCTCCTCCGGCAACGCACGGAAGGACTCATCCGCACTCAGCTCCGCGATGCCGGTATCGCGAGCTTTCTGGAAGGACGCGACGACTGACTTCAGGGCCGTTCGAAGTGCTTCCTCCAAGTCCTGGACGAGGGGTACCACCGGATCGGGGTCGTCAAGGAGCGCCCGATTCTCCTGGATGGCCTCGAGTTGTGGCGCCAGCTCCTGGCCGACTGCGAGAGACGCGGCATGGACCTTGAGGCGCTGGACTCGATCCCAGCGCGGCTTGCGCTGCGCGATCCACTGCTCACGACGGCCCCAGTCCGTACAGGCAGACTGGAGAGCCGACTTGGCGGCCAGAAACGCGAGCAGTTGGTCGTTCCCTGTTTGCTGCTGGAGTTCCTTGATGAAGGAGACGTCAGGCGTAGGCGGCAGCGGTGCGGCACCGCCAGCTCGAGCGGCCATCTCCAGCATGTGCTGCAGCAGCCGCGCCACGCCTGCGCTCTCGTCTCCGCTCGTCACCTTGATCTCAGCCAGCTTGCTGATGATGCTGCGGATTTCGATGCGCTGAGCCACCGTGACAACGACCGTTTCGGCACGGTACGCGAGTTTGCCGACCTTGGTCTGGTTGATGTGCTTGATTCCGA
>CAYTRM010000480.1:0-2109 GCA_964440225.1 uncultured Thermoleophilia bacterium
GCCGACTCATAATCGGCCGGTCGCAGGTTCGAGTCCTGCTGGGCCCACCAAAACCGGCTTACTCGAACTTTTGACCCCGCAGCCTGCGGGGTCATGTTCGTTGTGGCGCTGTTTGTCCTTCTTGCCAGAGTGTGCGTCGGACTGCGTACCGTGACCCTCGTTTTCCATGTCCAGACGTTCGGTGAGACCTGGGTCGAGAAGGATCTTGAAGGGCTCCGCCAGGTCGTGAGTGACATCACCGTCGTCGTGCACGTACAGCTTATCGAAGAAGGCCTGATTGAAGAGCCTGCGGACAGTGGGATTGGCGGCCACGTATGCAGCGTGGCAGTCCGCGGCAAGATCGAGGGCTCGTGTGATGTTCTGTTCAATAACATCGAAGGCCACCGACACGGCGGCGAGTTGCCTCTTGGCGTTTTCGAGCTCGCTGGTGATTCGGTTCTGCTCTTGCCTAAACAGGTCAAGCGGCACGGCTGCCGCGTAGTGCAGTTGAAGCAGCTTCTCGCGCTCTCGTGACAGGCGCTGGACGCGCAGTGCCTGGACCTGCTTCTCTGCATCGGCTTCTTTGCGCTGTGCCCCCAGAGCCTCGCCCAGCACGAGGCGCGTATGCAGGATCCTCTCAGGCGGGAGCTGGATGCGACGGTAGTGCCATTCGATGAGCCGCTCGATTTCACGAACGCGGATGACGCGCTTCGTGCAGGAGAGGCGGTCACGCTGCTTGCCGAGACAGAAGAAGTAGTCGTAGACCTCGCCTGTGCCGCTACGTGAGTTGCTGATACTCATTCTGCTTCCGCAGCGCCCGCAATACACGCTGCCCTTCAGGTAATGATTGTGTACGCGCTGCTTGTCCCCGGCGTAGTTGTGAGCCAGGAGCACATCCTGCACCCGGTCGAACAGCTCGGCATCGACAAGGGGTGGGTGCTTGCCGGGGTAGCTTGCGCCCTGGAACGTGACGCGCCCGATGAAGTAGGGGTTGGCGAGCATCACCGCGAGCGTGCCGAGCGATATGGGTCTGGCTGGGGTGTTGGGACCCGGCCGGCCGGTAAGGCCACGCTCCGTCAGTTCCTCCAGTAGCTGACGAAGCGTCCAGTCGCCGGTCGCATAGGTCTCAAAAGCCCAGCGCACGAGTGGGGCGCGTTCAGGGTCGATGTCGACGGTGCGTATCTCGTTGCCGCTCTCGACCATTCGCACGTGGAGGTATCCGACGGGAGCTTTGCCGACAGTCCCTCCGGTCTGGACCTTCTGGTTCATCCCCTTCAGAACTTCATTCGCGAGGTTGCGGCTGTAGAACTCGGCGATGGAACTCATGATGCCGTGCAGCAGCACGCCGCTGGGTGTCTCATCGATGTTCTCAGTGCACGAGACGAGTGTCGCTCCGCCTTCTTGGATCGCCACCGATATTGCCACGTCATCGGCCCGGCTGCGCGCGAGACGGTCAACCTTGTGGACGATGACGTACTGAACCGAGTTCTCGCGCAGGTGGCGCAGCATGTTCAGGAGTTCAGGCCGGTTGGCGGTCTTGGCGCTCTCGCCTCGATCTACGAACTCGTGATCGACGCTTGCGCGAAGCTCCTTGGCCTTGCGCAGGCACGCGTCACGCTGAGCAGGAATGGAGAAGCCCTCCGCCTCCCCGCCCATCTCGGCCTGCTCCTTCGTCGAGACACGAAGGTAGATCACGGCTTGGGAAGGCTCAGCTTCCGACGGCTCCCGCTGCGAGCGACCGTGATCTCTGTCAGTTGTGCGTTCCGTCATCGTTCGCCCCCTTTCGTGCGCTGCTTTGATGTGGCGATTTGGTCGTTCTCGATCTCGCCAAGACCGAAGCCTCGCTTCTTGGCAATGCGGCTAACGTAGGCCTCGATTCTGTCCAGATCCTCATTCAGCAGGCTCCTGTACTTCGCCTGCAGGTACGGGCGGAGCGTTGGCAGATCGCCCGGCACGCTGTAGCCGGCCATCGCAAAGACATCCGCTCCACTGATACCGAGTACGCGTGCAATGCGACTCAGCTTGTCCGGTCGTGGAGCTACGATGCTCCCCGCTTCGAGCCGCACGATGGTCGCCTGGTCCATCTCCGCGGCATGAGCCAGGCGGTGCGTCGATAGCCCTGCCTCTTCG
>CAYTRM010000481.1:0-2088 GCA_964440225.1 uncultured Thermoleophilia bacterium
CGGTGACCGTCTCGAGGATCACCGCCGCGACCGAGTCCGGGCCCTCATACTGCAGTATCTCCTCCAGGTGCGGCCCGCCGGCCGCGATGGCGCACGCGTCGGCGTGGCCGGCGGCCGAGTCGTACGGGTGCGCGTCGTCGGCGGAGAAAGGATGCCCGGCGGCGCACCGGTAGGGGTACGGGTCGAACATGCGCACGACGCCCGGCGCCGCCGGCTCCGCCGGCCAGCGCCTTGGATCGCCCGTGAGCGCCGCGGCGCCGGCGGTGGCGCCGTGGTAGCTGCGGTAGCGCGCCACGACCTTCTGGCGCCCCGTGTACAGCCGCGCGAGCTTGACGGCGTTCTCGTTCGCGTCGGCGCCGCCGGTCGTGAACAGCGTCATGCACAGGTCGCCGGGCGTCACCTCCGCGAGGAGCCGGGCGAGCTCGGAGCGCGGCTCACTGGCGAGCGCCGGGCTCAGGCCCATGAGGCGACCGGCCTGCGCGCGCACGGCGCTCACCAGGGCGGGGTGCTGGTGCCCGAGGTTGGCGTTCACGACCTGTGACGCGAAGTCCAGGTAGCGGCGGCCGTCGTGGTCCCAGAACCAGCACCCCTCACCGCCGGCGACCGGCAAGGGGTCCACGAGCGCCTGAGCGCTCCACGTATACAGCACGTGTTCGCGCGCGAGCGCGCGCACCCGAGAGGCCGTGGTGGGGTCGGGCGTCGTCTGGGGAGTGTCGGGGTCCACGGGCAGACTCTACCGGGTGGCGGGCCCGGGCGCACGGGAGCCTCGCGTGGCGCGCCCGGCGCAGAGGGGTGGTGGACCGGTTCGGCGCAGCGTGGCGGCGAAGCGGTTCAACGCGGCGGGTCGCAGACGCTGCAGGGCCGGTAGCCGGCGTCCTTGGCGGCCTTGAGCTTCATCTTGATCCGGCTGGAGCTGAGATACCTGCAGCCTTCGCGGTGGTAACACTCGCCGGTGGCGGTCACGTACACCGTCGGGTTTCCGCCGGCGGAGGCTGCGCTGGAGGTGGTGGCGGCGCCGCTCGATCCGCCCGATCCGCCCGCCCCGACCCCGCGCGTGACGGCTCTCGACGAGCGCGTGAAGCGCCACGTCGCGGCGCCGCCGGCCGCGATCGTCAGCGTCACCGTGCCGTTCTGTCGCGTGCTGTAGATGCGCGCGCCGCTGCGTCGCAGCCGGCCCACGGCGGCGTCGGAGGGGTGACCGTAGGAGTTCCGCCCCACGCTGATCACCGCGATGCGCGGCCGCGCTCCCTCGAGAAACGCCGTCGTGGTCGAATACCGTGAGCCGTGGTGCGAGACCTTGAGCGCGTAGACCGGAGGCCCGCGCGCGCAGATCTCCCCGACGGCCTCTTCGCTCGGGCCGGTGCAGTCCCCGGTGAAAAGGATCCGCCGCCCGCCGGCGCTCACGAGGAGAACGATGCTGTCGGCGTTGGGGTCGCCGCTCCGCTCGGCCGGGCTGAGGATCCGGGCGCGAGCCGAACCGCAGCGCAGCGTCATGCCGCGACGCGCCTGGGTCACCGAAGTGCCAGCGCCGCGGAGGGCCGCGGCCAGGCCTCCCGACGGGTTGGCGGCCAGCAGCGCCCGGCGCGGCCGGTAGTGGTCGATGAGCATGGGCAGCCCGCCGATGTGGTCGGCGTGCAGGTGCGTGACGACGACCATGTCGAGGCGTCGCACGCCGAGGCGCTCCAGCGCCGCGGAGACGGCGGCGGCGGACGCGGCCGGTCCGCCGTCGACCAGGCCGGTCCAGGCTCCGCTGCGGATGATGGCGGCGTCTCCCTGACCGACGTCGACGAAGACGAAGCGCGTCGCCCGCCCTGCGCCGCTCCCACCCGCGCCGGAGCCGCCGGAGCCGTTCGCCGCCGGCTGCGCCGGGCTCGTCGTCGCGGCGGGCGTCCGCGAGGAGGTCGGCGACTCGCCGGACGCCGGCGACTTCGCCCCGGCCGACGCCGGGCTCGCCGCGGCTGGGGATGCGGCCGGACCGGCGGACCCGGGCGTCGAGTCGACGGGCGCCGGCGGCTCGCCGCCACAGCCGCAGATGGCCACGGCGGCCAGCGCCGCGATCACCAGCGGCGGTAGGCCGAAGAGACGCAT
>CAYTRM010000482.1:0-2082 GCA_964440225.1 uncultured Thermoleophilia bacterium
AGAGATCAGGTGCTCGTGCCCCGCCGGGAAGGGCTGGCCGGGCAGGGTCACGTCGATTCGCTCGTGCTCGAGAGACTCCGTGAGGGCCGCTCTCTTGAGCTCCGCCTCCCGCTCCTCCACAAGGGCCTCGAACTCGCGGCGCACCTCGTTGGAGGCTTTGCCGAAGAGCGGCCGCATCTCGGGGGCGAGCTTGGGGATGGAGCGGAGCATCTCGGTCAGCGGGCTCTTGCGGCCGAGGATGGCGACCCGCGCCTGCTCGAGGGCGGCGACGTCCGCGGCCCGGAGGATCGTCTCGCGGCCCGTGTGGTAGAGCGCCGCGAGCGCGGGGGCGTGCTCCTTCAGCTCCTGCAGCCGTGCGTCGTCCATGGTCATCCTTCCTGGGGCGCCGCGGCGCGGCGCGGCGAGTCGTCGGACGCGCCGGGCGGGCGGCGCGAGAACTCGTAGAGGGCGATGGCGCCGGCGACGCCGGCGTTGAGGCTGTCGACACTGCCGGCCGCGGCCGGCGCCAGAGGGATCGTGACGAAGTCCGTGACCAGAGCCCGGACGCCGCGCGAGAGGCCGGCGCGCTCGGCGCCGACGACCAGGACGGCCGGCCGCCGCAGGTCCGCGCCGGCCAGCGGCGCTCCGTCGTGCGCGGTCAGTCCGTACACCTCGCACGCGGGCACGTGGTCGAGCACCTCGGCGAGCGGGACGTCCGGGAACAGGCGCAGCCCGAAGAGGGCGCCCATGCTCGCGCGGACGGTCTTGGGCCCGTAGAGGTCGGCGCAGCCGGCCGAGGTGACCAGCGCGCCGGCGCCGAAGGCGACCGCGGCGCGCACCAGCGTGCCGAGATTGCCGGGATCCTGCACGCCGTCGACGTAGACGAGCAGCAGGTCGGCGGCGGATGCGGCGCCCCGGGGCGGCTCCGGAGCCGGCTCGCCGGCGGCGCGCCGCAGCGCCGCCGTCTTTGGTCCGGAGCCGGGTGCGAGCAGCGACGAGACGGACTGCCGCTCGGGCAGCGGGAACACGGCCACCGCCTCGGCCGGCGTCTCCAGCGTGGAGATGCGGGCCGCGACGCGGTCGTTCACGACGAAGACGCCCGGCGACGGCCCGGACGCGCGAGACGCGGCGCCGGCCGCAGACCCGGCTGCGGGCGCAGAGATCGCGCCGTACCCTTCGCCGGTCAGCCCGAGCCGCTCGCCGAGCTCGTCGGCGACGTCCTCACGCAGAAACACGGTCTGCGGCCGGTGGCCGGCGGCGAGCCCGGCCGCGACCACGTCGGCGCCCTCCGCCAGGAAGGCGCCTTCACGGTCGCGGAACTTGCGCTGCCGCAGCGACGCCGCCCGCCTGACGAGGGCGTTCTGCGGGCTGGTCAGTGGTGCGCCGAAAACCCCAAGCGACTCGCCTCCCCCGCCCAGCCTCAGGCCGCTTCGAGAGCCGCGCGCGCCTGGTCGACGAGCGAGGCGAAGTACGTGGGATCGCTCACGGCGAGCTCGGCGAGGATCTTGCGGTCGAGCTCGATCTGCGCGAGCTGCAGCCCGTGCATGAACTGGTTGTACGAGAGACCGTTGTCACGGGCGCCCGCGTTGATGCGGATGATCCAGAGACGACGGAACTCGCGCTTGCGCACGCGACGGTCACGGTAGGCGTACTGGCCGCTCCGCTGCACCTGCTCCTTGGCGCGCTTGTAGCTGGAGTTCTTAGTCGCGCGGTAGCCCTTCGCCTGGTCGAGGACCTTGCGACGCTTCTTGCGCGCGGAGACGCTACGTTTGACTCGAGACATTGTCCGTACTCCTTGAAACTCACCGGCCGGCGGCCGCTACGCGGCCCGGCCGGCGCAAGACTCAGATTGGCAGGCTCAGCGGAGCCCCAACAGGCGCTTGATCCCCTTGGAATCGGCCTGGCTGACGTCGTACACCTTGCGGAACCCCCGCTTGCGCTTGGAGCTCTTGTGCTCCAGAAGGTGGCTCTTCATCCCGTGGCGGCGGACCAGCTTGCCCGAGCCCGTGACGCGAAAGCGCTTCTTGGACGCGCTGTGGGTCTTCATCTTCGGCATACGCACCTCCTTCCGCTACTTCACCGGCGCCAGCATCATGACCATGT
>CAYTRM010000483.1:0-2077 GCA_964440225.1 uncultured Thermoleophilia bacterium
TGGTCGAGATCGGCGCGCAGCGCTCCAACGGTGGCGTCACCTTCTTCGTTCGCGACGACGGCGCCGGGTTCGACATGCGCTACGCCGACAAGCTGTTCGGCGCCTTCCAGCGGCTCCACACCCCGGATCAGTTTGAGGGGACGGGCATCGGCCTCGCCACCGTACAGCGGATCGTCCACCGGCACGGCGGTACGGTGTGGGCGGAGGGCGAGGTGGAGAAGGGCGCCACCTTCTGGTTCACGCTGGGCGCGCCCGGAGGGGACTGACGAGGCCGCGAACGCCCTCCCGCCGGCGGGGGCGGGCCGCCCGCCGGCCGGGCCGTCTCCCGCGTCACTCGTTCAGCGGCGTCGCCTCGTCGAGGATGACGAGGTCTTCGCGCGTCTGGGGGGCGCGGATGCGCAGCACCCCCGCGCCCCCGGTGACCGCGTAGGCTCCGGCCGCAGGACGACCGTTGTACGGCGTCATCAGCTCGAGCGTGTATGCGCCGGCGTCGTGGAAGGCGAGGAGGTCGCCGGCGCCGGTCGCGGCCGGCAGACGGCGGTAGTCGGTGTCGTCGTCGCCGCCGAACACGTCGCCGCCGTCGCAGAGCGGGCCGGCCACGCGGAAGCGGCCGCCGGCCGGCTCGTCCGGCCGGCTCACGGAGACGAGCGGGTAGTACCAGCCGTACAACACGGGGTCGAAGAACGTGTTGTAGCCGGCATCGACCAGGAGCCAGCGCTCCTCCGCGACGACGCGCCCCCCGTGATCGCGTACCCGCTTCATCTTCTCGCTCTCGACGCGTGTGACCAGGATCGCGGTGTCCGCGGCGATGGAGCGGCCCGGCTCGACCCAGAGCTCGAGCGCCGGGCGGCGCCGGTCGACGAGGCCGCAGATGGCGGCGGCGTAGTCGTCCACGCTCAGATCGGTGAAGAAGTAGTCGCCGGCGACGTGCGCCGGCGCCTCCCGGTACGAGACGGCGAAGCCTCCGCCGACATCGAGGCAGGACAGCGGCACGCCGAGCTCCTCCTCCACACGGTCGATGAGGTCGAGCGCCTTGCCGACGGCCTCGAGGTAGGGCTCGAGGCCGGTGATCTGCGAGCCGATGTGGAGGTGCATGCCCTCCAGCGAGACGTGCTCGGACGCGGCCGCGAAGCGGAAGGCCTCGAGGGCCTCGTCGCCGTCGATCCCGGCCTTGCCGCCGCTCGCGGTCTCGAGCCCGGGGTGCGTGCCGCCGCTGACGTTCACGTCGATGCGCGGCAACACGCGCGCCCGGCGACCCGACTGCGCGGCCACGGCGGCGACGCGCTCCAGCTCGAACAGGGAGTCGGCGACGATGCCGCGGATGCCGCCGGTCACCGCCTCCACGACCTCGGCGCGGCTCTTGGCGACGCCGTTGAAGACGACCTGCTCCGGGTCGAACCCGGCGCGCAGCGCCTTCCAGAGCTCGCCTCCGGAGTTCACCTCGACGCCGAGGCCGGCGGCGCGGACCTGCTCGAGGAACCACAGATTGGAGCAGGCCTTGCCGGCGAAGAAGACGCGCCCGGCGGCGCGGCGCGACTCGAAGGCGGAGCGCAGCCGCACGGCGTTCGCGGCGATCCGCTCCTGAGAGTAGAGGAAGAACGGCGTGCCGGTCCGCGCCGCGAGCCTCGCCACATCGACGCCGTCGAACGTCAGCCGTCCGGCCTCGACGCGCACGCTGTCCGCCATCCGTGTCACAGGGCCTCCTCGTCGCCGCGCCACAGCGCGACGCTCCGGTCGCGCGACCAGCCTATCGGGGCGACGGTCGCGGCGAAAGCGGGAGCGCCCCGACGTCCAACATATGAATACCGACTGCTATGGTTGGGTATACACCGCCGTGGAGGAAGAGACACGGCCTTCGCAGACTCGAAGGGAGACCACATGGCCGACGAACCGAAGCCCGTGAGCACGCTCGACTGCATCGGGCTCTACTGTCCCGAGCCGCTGTTCCAGACGCGGGAGAGCATCGACGCGATCGCGATCGGTGAGGTGCTCGAGGTCATTGCCGACGACCCGGCGGCCGAGGAAGACCTGAAGCGCTTCGCCAAACGCGCGGGGCACGAGGTCGTCGCGCTCGAGA
>CAYTRM010000484.1:0-2071 GCA_964440225.1 uncultured Thermoleophilia bacterium
GTCGCCATGATCACCAATGGCGACTTCAGTTCCGGCACCACCGGCTGGCGGTTCGTGTACAGCAGAAAGCCGCGGCCGAAGCCGGCGCCGACGATGCCGCCGTCGGCGAGAGTGAACAGGGACTGCAGCAGCTGGTAGCCGGTCGTCGCCGCGTACGGCCACGGGTCGAGCCAGACGCTGAACCGGTCCTGCACGTGCGGCACGACCGCCACGGCGATGGCCGCGGCGGCGGCGAACAGGCCGAAGCCGGCGACGACGTAGACGATGCGCGCGGTCGCCATGTACATGAGCGCCACGAAGATCGACATGAAGAGCAGGGCCATGCCGAAGTCCTTCATGAAGACGAGCATGGCCAGCGAGAAGATCCACATCACGAGCAGCGGGCCGAAGTACTTCGCCGCCGGCAGCGGTACGCCGAGCACGTGCCGCGTCGGCACGGACAGGAGGACCTTCTTGTCGTCCAGATAGCCCGCGAGGAAGATCACGATCGCCAGCTTGGCGAACTCCGACGGCTGGATGCTGAAGCCGAACGCCTGGATCCAGAGCTTGGCGCCGTTGATCGTCGTTCCCAGGACGATGGTGACCACGAGGAGCGCGAGGCCGACGGCGCCGATGAGGTATCGGTAGCGGTCCAGCTTCATGTGGTCGCGCACGAGGAGCACCGTGAGGATGAACAAGCCGGCGCCGACCAGCAGCCACTGCCCCTGCGTGAGCGCCAGAGACGGGCGGATGCGGAAGATCTCGGTGAGGCCGATCGCGGCCAGGAGCGCGGTGATCGGCAGCAGGAACGGGTCGGCCTGCGGCAGCAGGACGCGCATGAGCACGTGCAGCAGCAGGAAGATCCCGACGAACACGAGGCCGTAGACGATCGAGACGCTGTTGATCTCACGAAAGCGCCCCGCATAGACGGAGACGTACGCCATGGTGCTCACCGCACCGGCCAGCACCAGGAACGCGAGCTCGAGGTTGCGCCGGCTCACGGCCACATCTCCAGTTGCTCCGACATGTCCATGACCTCGGCGCGACCGCGCAGGGCGCGGGCGTCGACGATCGTCCGCTCCTCGGGTGACAGAGAGTCGTAGGTGCGCACGCTGCGCCGGTACACGGCGTGCAGCCTCACCGGCCCGACCTCGCCCGGCAGGCCGCTGTACACGGTCAGCCGCCCCTCGTCGACGCCGATGAAGAACACGGTGCTGTAGACCAGCGCCCCCGCCGCGACGACCACGGTGAGCGCGGCGAGCAGGCCGGCGACGACGCCGAGGCGGCGGACGGACCGGCGGCGCGCCGCGGCGGCGGCCACGGACGGCGGTGCGGCGGCGACCTCCGCGGAGGCGGCCGGGACGGACTCGTCGCCGGCGAGAGGCTCCGGCGCAGGGGCGGCCGTGGAGACGCCGTCCCGCGGGAGCTCGTCCGGCGACTCGCCGGCGGCCACGACAGTCACGGCCGTCAGCTCCGCCGTGTCGGCTCCGGCCTCCGGATCGTCCGCGCCGGCGACGGCCGCGGCGGCGGCCGGCCGGACGCCGCCCGCCTCCTCAAGGATGACGACGACGGCCGTGATGTTGTCGGGGCCGCCGCGCTTGCGCGCCTCCTTGACCAGCTTGTCGGCCGCCGCCTGAGGATCCGGCCTGGCCAGGGCCCCGGCGATCGTCTCGGGCGGCACCGGGCCGCTGAGGCCGTCGCTGCAGAGCAGCAGGGTGTCGCCGGCGCGCAGGTCGACGGCGAACTCGTCGATGCGCACCGTGGCCTCGGTGCCGAGCGCCCGGCTCAGGATGCTCCGGTGCGGGTGGACGGCGGCCTCGGCCTCGGTCAGGCGACCGTCGCGGACCATCTCGCCGACCAGGGAGTGGTCGTCGCTGACCTGCTCCAGAGCGCCGCCGCGGAGCAGGTACGCGCGGCTGTCGCCGATGTGGACGAAGTGCGCGGTGTCGCCCTCGAGCGCGAACGCCGTGAGCGTCGTCCCCATGCCCGTCTGCGCGACGTTTTCGTTGGCGCGCGCGAAGACGGCGGTGTTGGCGGCCTCCGCCGCCTCGAGCCGCTGCCGCGTGCGGCGGGCCCGGGAGCCATCGTCGTC
>CAYTRM010000485.1:0-2043 GCA_964440225.1 uncultured Thermoleophilia bacterium
CCTCGCTTTATGTCTTCGCGTCTTTGTGGTAGATTACCTGTATGGACTCAGATCACCAAACTCCGCGGCGTTCTACTTTTTGGCTGTTTTTGGCGTTGTTAGCATTGCTGGCGGCGTCGTTGTGGCGGTTCTGGCCGCAGGGGGCCGTCGGCGTCGATGCCGATGCCGAGCTGGGCGAGCGTGGGCGTGAGGGGCTCGTCGCCGCCGGTGTCGAGGCTGACCGGCGAGACCCTGGGCCCGAGCTCGGCGGCGACGGCCGCGGCGGCCTCGGAGCGCGAGAGTCCCTGGAGGGGCACGCCGGCGACGGTGACGCCGTCGCCGACGCGGCCGAGGGTGACGAGCTGCAGGGCGACGAAACCGGCGACGAGGACGAGGATGACGAGGAGCGTCGTCGCCGCCCAGACGTGGCGCGCGTACCAGGCGCCGAGCCGGCGGAGCGGGCCTCGGCGCCGCGCCGCGCCATTCGAAGCCGTGGAAGCCGCGCGCTGCTCGGCCGCGTCCGGCGCCGGCTGCTGCCCGGCGGCGTCCGCGGGCTGCAGGTCTGTGCCGTGAGCCGCCATGCCGTCCATTGTACGGCAGGATTCGCGGCCCGGCCCCGGCTCCCTACTCGCCGTGCTCCTTGATCACGTCGCGCACGACGCGGAGGAAGCTCTCGGCGAGGTCTTCGGAGGCGGCGTGGTCACCGCCCTCGGCGTAGACGTGGAAGACGGGCTCGTCGGCGTCGGGCAGGAGCTGCACCCAGCCCTCGTCGCGATGCACCTGGATGCCGTCGACGAGGCCGATGCGGGCGCTGCCGCCCGCCGCCTCCCGCTGCAGGTGCTCGGTGGCGGTGCGCATGACCGTGCCCTTGAGCGCCCACGGGCAGGCGACCGTCTTGTGCACCAGGGTGCTGGTGGGGATCTCCGCGAGCTGCTCGCTGAGCGGCCGGGCCTGCGGCGCCAGCAGCTCGAGCAGCTTGCCGAGGCTCATGACCGCGTCGAAGGCGGGCAGGAAGCGCGGGAAGATGTACCCGCCTCCCAGCGAGCCGGCGAAGACGACGCCGTCGGCGGCCGCGGCCTGGGCGAGCTCCGGCAGCGAGACCTTGGTGCGCACGACATCGACGCCGAACTCGCCGGCGAGTTCCTCCGCCAGGTGCGTGACCGTGAGCGGCAGGACGATGCGCTCGCCGGGGGACGCCCGCTGCGCGACGAGCTTGATGAAGAGCAGGAGCGCCTTCTCGAGCGGCACCTCGGCGCCCGTCTCGTCGACGATGTACAGGCGCTCCGCGCCGGGGCCGATGACGAGCCCGAGATCGGCCTCCATGGTGCGCACCAGCCGCTGGACCTCCTGGATGTTGGCGCCGAGCTCCTCGGCGCCGAGGCTCACGTGCTGCTGGTCGTTGAAGGCGCGCATCGAGAGCACCTCGGCGCCCAGGCTGCCGAAGATGTTGGGCAGGGTCAGCGATGCCGGCGAGTGCGAGTAGTCGACCAGGAGCCGGTAGGCGCGGCTGCGGATGCGCTCGACGTCCCAGTGGCCGAGGAGGCCACGCACGTAGGTCTCCATGGCCCGGTCCGGGAAGGTGATCTCGCCGAACTCGCTGTAGAAGGCGCGGCGGAAGTCCTGGCGGCCGTAGTACTTCTCCACGGCCTTCTGGCGGCTCTCGCTGAGGTTGATGCCCGGTGGCTCGATCACCTGGATCTGGATCATCTCGGGGTCCCAGCTCGCGATGCGCACGTGCATGCCGCCCTGGGTGTTGCCGTTCTTGACCTCGAAGCGGTTGATGGCGTGGCTGGCGACGCGCAGGTCGCGCACGACGACGCCGGTGGAGTTGAGGCCGCAGATGAGCGCGCGCTTGATGACCCGCGACGCCGGGTGGGCGTCGCGGCTGGTGGTGACGCGCGCCCCCTTCTTGAGCACCGTGCCGTAGGCCATCGCCAGTTTGAGCGCCAGCTCCGCGGTGATGTCGACGTTGATGAGCCCGGTGACGCCGTCCTTGCCGAAGAGCTGGGAGGTGCCGCGCGACTCCCAGATGATGCTGCTGTGGCTCTGGGCGCCCGACTCGAC
>CAYTRM010000486.1:0-2040 GCA_964440225.1 uncultured Thermoleophilia bacterium
GCGGCTTCGAGGTCGCCGCTGAGGCGCAGCGCAGCCAGGGCGGCGCGACTCTGCAGCAGAAGGCCGTCATTTTCACCGAGTCGCGGCGCACGCAGGACTACCTGTTCCGCGTGCTCGAGCAGACCGAGTTCGCCGGCAAGGTGATGCTCTTCAACGGCACCAACAACGGCCCGCTCGCCAAGCGCATCTACCAGGCCTGGCTCGCGCAGCACGCCGGCACCGACCGCATCTCGGGCTCGCCCAGCGCCGACATGCGCGCGGCTCTGGTCGAGCACTTCCGCGACAACGCCGCGATTCTGATTGCTACTGAGGCCGCGGCGGAGGGCATCAACCTGCAGTTCTGCAATCTGGTGGTCAACTACGACCTGCCGTGGAACCCACAGCGCATCGAGCAGCGCATCGGGCGCTGCCACCGCTACGGCCAGAAGTACGACGTGGTGGTGGTCAACTTCCTCAACAAGAGAAACGCCGCCGACCTGCGCGTGTACCAGCTCCTGGACGAGAAGTTCCGCCTCTTCGACGGCGTGTTCGGCGCCAGTGACGAAGTGCTCGGCGCTGTGGAATCGGGCGTCGACTTTGAGAAGCGCATCGCCGGCATCTACCAGCAGTGCCGCACCACGGAGCAGATCCAGTTCGAGTTCGACCAGCTCCAGCGCGACCTCGAGACGCAGATCAGCACGGGCCAGCGCGACGCGCGCGAGAAGCTGCTCGACAACTTCGACCAGGAGGTCGTCGAGAAGGTCCGCGTGGACAGCACCACGATGCTCGACCGCTTCAACGACCAGCTCTGGCGGCTCACGCGGCACGTGCTCGCCGAGCACGCGACCTTTGCCGACGACGGCTTCAGCTTCATGCTGCACGCCAATCCCTTCCCGGGCGCGACCATCAATCGTGGCCCATACCGAATGGCCAAGGGCGTGGAGGATGCGAACACGTACCGTGTGGGGCATCCGCTGGCGCAGCGCGTGCTCGCGCTGGCGCGGGAGCTGGAACCGGAGCCCGCGGAGGTGGTCTTCGACTACGCCGGCAGCGGCAAGAGCATCGCGATCCTCGAGCCGCTGCGCGGCCGCTCAGGCTGGCTCTCCTGCGCGCATGTGAGCATGAGCGCGCTGGAGAGTGAGGACCAGCTCGTCTTTGCCGGGGTGAGCGACGACGGCGGGGCTGTGGACCAGGCGCAGTGCCGCCGCCTGTTCGACCTGCCGGCCGAGGCGGGAGCGCTGCGCCGCGTGCCGAACGCTGTGGCGGCAGAGCTCGACCACACGCTGGCGGCCCACCGTAAGACGCTGCTCGCCGAGATGACCGCCCGCGACGGCCGCTCGTTCGACATCGAGATGGACAAGCTCGACCGCTGGGCCGAGGATCGCCGCGATTCGCTGAAGGCCGAACTGGCCGACATGGATGAGGCGCTCAAGGAGGCCAAGAAGCTGGCCCGTTTCGCGCCCACGCTCCCCGAGAAGCTCGAACGTCAGCGTGCGGCGCGCAAGCTCGAAGAGAAGCGCGAAGAGGCCTGGCGGGCGTACGATGAGGCCAGCCGCGACATCGACCGGCAGAAGGATGAGCTGCTCGATGAGATCGGTCGGCGGCTGGAGCAGCGTGTCGAGCAGACCAAGCTGTCTACGCTGCGGTGGCGGCTATCGTGACATCGACAATCCCCGTGGACGTCAACCGTGATCGAGGCCCGGACAGAAGCTCGCCACGTCCGAGCATGGCCTTCGTATAGCCAATCGCTGCTCGTATGGTCAGATTCACTGGCTGTCGGATGTCCTCTGCCTGTGTCTGCACTTGCGCGCTGCGCGCGCCGCAGTCGGCCGCGTCCCGTGATGTTGAGCGCGATTCGAGTCGCGCAAGGGTGCAGGGAGTGCTAGCTCCGTCCGATCATGGTGGTACCCTCTTTTCACGGACGGGAGAAGCCTGCAGCGCGCGTCACACGTAGACCGCATATTCGTAGTTAGCCTGACCAAGGGGGGTTCGTGGGCTCGCGCGACGCCAGCATCGAGGCGCTTCTCTCAAAGGCGACTGACCAGGTCGGCCGAATCGCTG
>CAYTRM010000487.1:0-2038 GCA_964440225.1 uncultured Thermoleophilia bacterium
CCCCGGGCGACATTCTGCTGGAGATCGACGGGACCCCGGCGAAAGAGTGTTTCGAACGCGAGCTGCCGCACGCGTTCGGTGCCACGCGCTACGTCAAGGCGGACTCGGCCTGCGCGACGATCCTCGAAGGCAAGCCGGACTCGGAGGTCAAGTTGAAACTGCAAAACGCAGAGGGCCGGGTCTACGAGAAGACCATGACGCGCGGCGGCGGGCCGGGGGGCGGTTCCCACCCGGAACCGGTGCTTTCCAGCCGGGTCATCAGCGACCGCATCGCGGTCATGTACCTGGGGCGCATCGTCGAGATCGGCGAGACCGAGGAGGTCGTCGCCAACCCCAAGCATCCATACACCAAGGCACTGATCAGCGTGATCCCGGTGCCGGACCCTCTGGCGAAGCGCGAGCACGTGATCCTCAAGGGCGAGACCCCGAACCCGGTCGACATCCCCTCAGGCTGCCGCTTTCATCCGCGGTGCCCCGAGGCGATCGACGCCTGCAAGGAGATCGACCCGCCGGACGTGCACATCGGCGGCGACCACTACGCCGCCTGCATACGCATCAAGTAGACATCCGGATCCGGGTGGCGGCCGCCGGGGGCGGCCGGCGCCCGGATCCGGCGCCGTGAGTCGCCGGCCGGCCTTCGCCGGCCGGCCTCACGGGCAGGGGCGCCCGCGGGGAGCGGGCGCGCAGCACATGACAAGGAGCCCTACATGAGACGCTGGTTCACCACAACGATGCTCGGCGCCGCGGCGCTGTGTCTGTTCGCGCTCGCCGCGGGGCCGGTCGCCGCGTCGCCGTCACCGGCCGCCGAACCGCTCACCTACCGGATCGGTATCAACCAGGACTACGACGGGATGAACCCCTTCAGCTCGTGGAGCAGCATCTCCTGGGAGTCCTTCCGGCTCGGCTACAACTTCCTCACCTGGTACGACGAGGACTACCTGCCGACAGCCGATCTCGCCACCAGCTGGGAGACGTCGCCCGACGGCCTCACCTGGACCTTCACCATCCGCGAAGGCATGACCTGGCACGACGGCCGGCCGCTCACCGCCGCCGACATCGCCTTCACCTACAACCTGATCCTGGATACCGAGCACTGGGCGTACATCCAGTACCTCACCGGCGTGACCGGTGTCACCGCTCCCGACGCGACGACGCTCGTGATCGAGACGCGCAAGCCCAACGCCGGCATGCTGGCTCTCTACATCCCGATCCTGCCCGAGCACATCTGGAAGAAGGCCGACCCCGAGAACCTCGACAACTTCAAGAACTCACCCTTCGTCGGCTCCGGTCCCTTCAAGGTCACCGAGCTCAAGAAGAGCAAGTGGGTGAAGCTCGAAGCCAACCCGGCCTATCCGGAGGAGTTGGGCGGCCCGCCGACCATCGACGAGATCTACTACATCATCAGCCAGAACACCGACTCGATGATCGAGGACTACAAGGCCGGCAACCTCGACGCGATCGTCGAGTTCCCGGCTACGTACGAGAAGGTCCTCGCGGAGCTTCCCGGCACCACCGCGGTCGCCTCCTCCGCCGTCGGCTTCCACGAGCTCGCCTTCAACTGCTGGGACAGCGCGAAGAGCAAGGGCAACCCCCTGCTCCGCGACGTCGCCATCCGCCAGGCCGTGCACTGGGCGATCGACAAGGGTTCGCTCAACGCGACGTCCATGGCCGATCAGGCCGTCCCCGGCACCTCGGTGATCTCGCCCGCGCAGGGCGACTGGCACTGGGAGGTCCCCGAGGCCGAGCAGTACAGCTACGACCCCGAGAAGGCCAAGCAGATCCTCGAGGACGCCGGCTACACCGACGCCGACGGCGACGGCGTGCGCGAGAACGCGAAGGGCGACAAGCTCGAGTTCCGCTTCGTGGTGCTCAACGAGTATCCGGAGGACCAGGCGGCCGGCAAGATGATCGTCAGCTGGTGTGACGACGTTGGGATCAAGCTCAAGCTGGAGCAGAAGGACGAAGGCGCGTTCGGCGACGAGGTCTACGACAACGCCGACTACGACCTGTTCATCTGGAGCTGGGGCGGCGACATCGA
>CAYTRM010000488.1:0-2033 GCA_964440225.1 uncultured Thermoleophilia bacterium
AAGCGAGGATGACCCTGCGGTCTTCCTCGTACACCACTTGACGGGACACGGCCCAGGCGGGACGTCAGGCAGCCATCCAGGCTGTATGGCGGCCACGTTGGCCCGATGCACAGTTGCCGCGCCTGTTGCCGCAGCCCCCGGCAACAGCCCTCAAATCGGCAACAACGGCCCTGTCCGGCGGCCGCTACAGCGGGCTTCCCGGGCTCTAACTGCAGCAACCGAAAGCCTAGAATAGGCGCAGAGGCGAAGTGTCACGCCGAAGGCGGCCGCTTCTTGCGCCCTGCCTCCTTGGCTGCTTCCGCCGCGTATCGGTGGGGCTTACTTGCATCTCCGTGGTGTGCGGGTCATCGCTTCGGCTGATTGATGCACCTGCCAACAGATTGCCGACAAGACGCCGCGTCACGGTCCATCACGTGGGACTTCAGGCGAGTACCGAGGTCGCTGCGAAACCGTAACCGTTCAGTCGGTCCACCCAAGGGCACCGAGGAGACGGGCAAGGCGGAAATGAGCAGGCACTCTCTCCTGCACCTCGAACCCTTCGGGCATGGAACGCGCCGAGGCGGAGGCGATCTACGATCAGGGCCGCGAGACGGTGATCGCCGTGCTCATGGAACTGGCGGCGCAGAACGCTCTGCTCAGGCGTCAGGTCGCCGAGCTGAGCGCGCGTATCGCCAAGCAGGACGAGCGCATCGCCGAGCTCGAGCGGCGCCTGAACCGCAACTCGCGCAACTCCTCGCTGCCCCCCAGCCTCGATCCGCCAACGGCGCCCGAGCGCCGGCAAGCTGCTCCTTCGGGACGCGCGCGAGGTGCCCAGCCGGGCCACCCGGGACGCGGTCGTCATCTGGCGCCCATTGAAGCAGTCGATGAGCTCATCGAGCACTGGCCCGAGCGCTGCCGCTGCGGCCACTGCTTCAGTGAGGCGGAGCGGCGCCCCGTGGGGGAGCCCGCGCGCCACCAGGTCGTGGAGCTGCCCGCGATCGCGGTGCTTCTCAGCGAACATCGCCTGCAGCGCCTGCGCTGCCCCGAGTGCGGCGCCGTGACGCGCGCCGCGCTGCCGGCCGCCGTTCCCCGGGGCGCCTTCGGCCCGCGCCTGCAGGCGGCGGTCGTCACCCTCGCGGTAAGAAACCGTGTCTCCCGCCGCGACACCACGGAGCTTCTGCGCGAGCTCTTCGGAGCCCGCATCTGCGCCGGCTCCGTGGAGGCGATCCTGCAGCACGCGGCCACGGCGCTGGACGAGCCCTACGAGGATCTGCTCTGCCACGTCCGCGGCGCCGCGGCGCTCAACATCGACGAGACCGGCTGGCGCCTGCGCGGCGGCAGGCGCACGCTCTGGGGCATGCTCACCGCCCGCGCCGCGGTCTTCCGCATCGCCGAGGGTCGTCATCGGCGCGAGGCCCAGGCCTTGCTCGGTGAGGACTTCTCCGGCATCGCCTGCTCGGACCGCTGGTGGGCCTACGACTACCTCGATGCGGAGCAGCGCCAGCTCTGCTGGGCACACCTGGTGCGCGACTTCACCGCTCACAGCGAAGAGCTGAGTGCCCACCAGAAGGCCTTCGGCGCGGCCGGCCTCGAGATTGCCGGGCGGCTGTTCGTCGCCTGGGACGAGTGCCGCTGCGACGCTGACCGCAGCCGCCTGCGCGAGCGCATCGGCCCGCTCCAGGAGGAGCTCCGGGAGCTGCTCGAACAAGCGGCGCGCAAGAGCGCGAAGACGAGGTACCAGCGCACCTTCGCCAAGAACCTGCTCAAGCGCTGGCCGGCGCTGTGGACCTTCGCCAGCCTCCCCGGGGTGGAGCCCACCAACAACCACGCCGAGCGCGGCCTGCGCGGCGCCGTCATCTACCGCAAGCTCTCTCTCGGCAGCCAGTCCGAGCAGGGCGAGCGCACGATCGCGAGGCTGCTCTCGGCGTCGGTCACCTGCCGCCTGCAGAAGCGCTCGCTGTTCGCCTATCTCAGCGAGGCCCTCAGCGCCGACATCCGCGGCGACCCCGTCCCTCTGCTTGCCTGATTCTGCAGGGGACTGACTGAACGCTTAC
>CAYTRM010000489.1:0-2032 GCA_964440225.1 uncultured Thermoleophilia bacterium
TGCAGAAGTGCACGTCGTCCTCATGGAGGTTGAACGCGTACTTCGTCGTGTCGTGCACGAAGAGGAGGTAGCCGCCGGTGCTGTGCAGCACGCCCTTGGGAGTGCCGGTGGAGCCCGACGTGTACAGGATGAAGAGCGGGTCCTCGGCGTCGACCGGCACAGGCGGGCAGTCGGTGGTGATGTCGGCGGCCGCCATCTCGTCGTGGAACCAGACGTCGCGACCCTCGGTCATCGGCACGTCGCCGTCGACGCGCTTGACGACGATGACCGTCTCGACCGTCGTCTCGCCGCTGATGGCGACGTCGGCGTTGGTCTTGCTGGCGGTGTTCTTCTTGCCGCGCCAGCCCTTGTCGGCGCAGATGAGCACCTTGGCGCCGCAGTTGTCGATGCGCGCCTTGAGGGCCTCGGAGCTGAAGCCGCCGAAGACCATCATGTGGATGGCGCCGATGCGGGCGCAGGCCAGCATGACGACGGGCAGCTCGGCGATCATGGGCATGTAGAGCGCGACGCGGTCACCCTTCTTGACGCCGTGCTTCTTGAGCACGTTGGCGAACTTGCTGACCTCGTCGAGGAGTTCCTTGTAGGTGTACGTCTTCGTGTCGCCGGGGTCGCCCTCGAAGATGATGGCGGCCTTGTCGCCCTTGCCGGCCTCGACGTGGCGGTCGAGGCAGTTGTAGCTCGCGTTGAGCTCGCCGCCCTCGAACCACTTGATGCTCGGCGTAGGATCGAAGCTCCAGTCGAGGACCGTGTCCCACTTCTTCGTCCAGACCAGGGCCTTCTCGGCGCGATCCGCCCAGTAGCCCTCGGGATCCTCGACCGACCGCTTGTACTCGGCCTCGTAGTCGGCGACGCTCTTGAAATACGCACCCTTCGAGAACTCGGGCGACGGCGGGATGACCATCGGCTCGTCTGCCACTGTGTCCACCTCCATGAACCTTTCACGACCTGCTTGACTGCTCACGACCGCCCGCGCGGATGCCCGGAGAGTCGTGCGCGGGGGGGCTCGTCCGCGGCCGGCGGGATACCAGGATCTCCGCGCGGAGGGACCAGCCAGCGTGGCGACCACAGTCGTCGCTCCGGTACGCCCTCTGGTCCTGGACCATGCGGGCCGGACGACGGCAACGCGCGCCTCGCTCCTTGGGTTAGGCCAATCGCTGACACTAGAGATGCGGCGGGCGAAAAGCAACCCCGAACGGCGCCGTTCCCGGCGATGCACGTGGGTACACAATCGAGCGAGTGACCGGAAAGCGGACGGCTGTCCACGATGCGGTCTGGAGCGGAGGTGGTGGGCGATGTTGGATTTGAACCAACGACCTCCCGCGTGTGAGGCGGGCGCTCTCCCACTGAGCTAATCGCCCACGGGTGCGGGGAGGGAACGCGCGACGCTCCTGCTCCGCGGGAGGCAGAGGATACCACAGGGCTCCCAGCGGGGAAAACGATGGCATGGACGTGCAGGAGCGCATCAAGCGGGGCTATCGCGCGGTCGGTCCGGGGGTCCCCCGCGAGGTCCTCGCGATGTTCCAGCAGGAGCAGGCGACGCCGCCGGACTGGGTGGTTCGTGACTGGTCAGACCATGGCCGACTGCGCGAGCCGCAGGAGGCGGTAGCCCTGGACCTCTTTCCGGCGGCGGCCGACGGCTTCGAGCTCATCGGCGTCGAGCTCCTGACGTGGGACTTCTACGAGCGCCGTGCCCGGCTGGTGATCGGTGGCCGGTATCGCACGCGGTTGCGTGGCTCGTGGGACGTTGTCGCGCTGCCCCTTCTCCACATCTGGACTCTCTCCGGCGACGAGGTCGAGTCGGTGACCGACTACCTCGGCGATCTCGAGGTCCTGCGCCGGGATGCCGCACAGGCGCGGCGCCGCTGGTCGTGGCCGTGGCGGCACCGCCACGCGGCGTGACGGTGCGCCGGCGCCTCAGAGACGTGCAGTCTCGCCCGGGCGCTCCGGACGCGGGTCGTCAGGCGGCGCCGCGCGGCGGCCGCACAAGACCGCGCCGGTCCGCCGTGCCGCCGTCCTTCCAGTTCCACCACTT
>CAYTRM010000490.1:0-2030 GCA_964440225.1 uncultured Thermoleophilia bacterium
AGAGACCCTGCGCATGGCCGGTCTGCTGCACGACCTCGGCCACGGGCCGTTCAGTCACTTCTGCGATGATGAGTACCTGCTGCCGGTCTTCGCGATCGAGCACGAGCAGATCTCGCAGCACCTCATCGTGAACGAGCTCGGGTCGCTGCTGGCCGAGCTGCGCCGGAGCCCGGCCGGCTCCTTCGCCGCCGGTGAGTCCGTCGACCCGTGGCACGTCGCGTTTCTCGTCCGGGCCGAGGAGGGCGGCGAGGGCGCGAGCCGGGCGGGCGCCGGCGACCAGGGCGCCGCCGGCCCCATCCCGGGCTGGGTCCGGCTGCTGCACCGGGCGCTCTCGGGCGCGGTGACCGTCGACAACCTCGACTACGTGCGCCGCGACGCCGCCATGTGCGGCGTCGGTCTCGGCCCCATCGACGTCGACCGCCTCATCTACTACACGTTCTGCACGGCCGACGGGCTCACGTTCCACAAGCGCGCGCTCAGCTCGCTCCGCGCGTTTCTCAACGCGCGCTTCTACATGTACGAGAACGTCTACTTCCACCGCATCGGTCACGCTATCGACCTTCACCTGCGCGAGATCTTCCGGCCGACCATGGAGCTCATCCTGCCCGAGAGCCCGCTCGACGACCTCGACGCCTACAGGCGGCTCAGCGAGTGGTCACTGTTCACGACCGTCGAGGCTTGGCTCGACGAGCCCCTGCAGAGTCCGCGTCGAGCGCTGGCGGAGGAGTGGCAGAGCATCATCCACCGCCACGTCAAGTACAGCATGGTGTACGAGCATCACGTCGAGCGACAGCAGCCGTTGCCGGCCGCCCGGGACCTCTCGCGCGACGAGTTCCGCGCCGCGATCCTGCGGCACCTGCCGCCGGACGCGCGGGGCATCGAGTTCGTGGTCGACATCGCCTCGCAGGATCCCCGGCCGCTCAACCCGTTCGTCGGCCCCAAGCGGCTGGCGGTGTACGACCCCGCCACCGGCCGCATCGAGGAGCACCTGCTCGGCGGCATCCTCGAGTTCGTGCCGGCCAAGGCGCATCTGTACCGGGTGTTCGCCATCGGCCGCGAGCACGAGCGCGAGCTTGCCCTCGCGGCCGGGGCCGCACTGGGCGAAGTCGAGCCGCAGAGCCTCACGAACCTGTAGGCCGCGGGCCGGCGATCGATGGAGCGGCGCCCGGCGGCCGCCGGGGCGGCTCGCTCGCCGGCTCAGATGCCGCCCCCCACCGTCAGCCACAGCATCCCGGCGATCATGAGGACGATCACGACGACGAGCGCGACGAGGAAGAGGTCGATGAAGGCGGGTCCGGCGGGTCGCGCCCGTTGCGGCCGCGCCCGGGGGGGCGTCTTCGGCTTGCGTCGGGCGGGCCGCCGCGACGGCGGCCGCGACGACGCCCGGTCGGCGGGGCGGGACCCCGTGCGGGAGCCGGTCGTCCTCTTGCGGCTCATCCGTCGAGCGGGTGCGTCATGTCTTCGGGCCGCACCCAGGCGTCGAACTGCTCGGCGGTGACGAAGCCGAGGCCGACCGCCGCGTCCTTGAGCGTCAGTCCGTCGTGGTGAGCGGCCTGGGCGATGCGCGCCGCCTTCTCGTAGCCGATGTGCGGCGTGAGCGCCGTCACCAGCATCAGGGACGCATCGAGGTGGCGGCGGATCACGACGAGGTCGGGCTCGAGCCCCCGAGCGCAGAAACGGTCGAAGGCGCCGGTCGCCTCCGCCAGGAGCTGCGCGGACTCCAGCAGGCCGTGCAGCATGACCGGCTTGTACACGTTGAGCTGGAAGGCGCCCTGTGACCCGGCGAACGCCACCGCGGCGTCGTTGCCGAAGACGCGCACGGCGACCTGCGTCAGCGCCTCGGCCTGCGTCGGATTGACCTTGCCGGGCATGATGGACGAGCCGGGCTCGTTCTCGGGGATGCGCAGCTCGCCGATACCGTCGCGAGGCCCGGAGGCGTACCAGCGCACGTCGTTCGCGATCTTCATCAGCGCGCCCGCCAGCGTGCGGAGCGCCGCGCTCGCGTTGACGACAGCGTCGTGCGCGGAGAG
>CAYTRM010000491.1:0-2026 GCA_964440225.1 uncultured Thermoleophilia bacterium
CCGAGAGCGGCGGCGGCCCGCGCCTCCGTCATCCCCGTCACGTCGGGCACCTCGACCTTCTCGGCGCCGGAGTCCCCGCCGAAGACGCCCAGCGCCCAGGCGGCGACCAGCGCCGCCGCGAGGACGACGAAGACCCCAAGCACCCAGATCCAGGCCTTCGAGCGCGGCTTCTCCGGGGCGACCTGCACCTGCGCAGAGCCGAGGACGCGCTCGATGTCGGCCTGCAGGCTCGCGGCGGTGCCGCGCGCGGCGGGGTCCTTGTCGAGCGCGCGCATCACGATCTGCGAGAGCGCCGGCGGCACGTCCGGGTTCAGGAGCTGCGGCGGCTGCACCACGCCGTCGAGCTGCTCCTGCGCCACGACCCGGCCGTCGACGCCGTCGAAGGCGTGCCGGCCGGTGAGGAGCAGGTACATGACGAGACCCAGCCGGTAGACGTCCGAGGCGGGCAGCGCAGCCCGCCCCGACACCTCCTCGGGGCTCATGTACCTGGCGACGTCCGGGGGTGAGCCCGGCGCCAGATCCGGCGGCGGGTAGCCGCCGGCGAGGCCGGCTCCCGTCAGCTTGACGGCGCCGTCCGTGCCCTGGTGCACCGTCGCCGGCCCGACGTCGCCGTGGACGACGCCGCGCTCGTGGAGCGCGGCGAGCCCGGCGGCGGCCTCGGCGCCGACCATGGCGGCCGTCGCCACCGGCAGCGGCCCGCGGCCCGCGAGCGCCTGCGCGTCGGCCCCTCCCGGGTCGCCGTAGACGACGAAGCACTCGGCTCCATCTTGCCCGGCGTCGACCACCGGCGCGAGATCGAGGTGGCGGGCGGAGGAGACGAGCCCCACGGTGCGGAGGAAGGCGCCCGGGTCGACCGGCCGGACCACCGAGATGAGCAGCGGCCGGCCGGTGTCGTCCTGCGCCCGGTAAGCGGCGTCCGCCCGGCCCGGCGGGAGGCGCTTGAGGTGCCGGTATCTCTGGGCGTAGATCGGGTCGGCCATCGGGGTCCTCCCGGGACGGGGTGGGTCGTCGCGCGGAGTCCTTCCCGCTCCGCCCCCTCCGAAACCGCTGTGACCACGGCGACGGGGGGATGAAGCGGAGGGCGGCACGGTTTAGAGTAGGCACGGAGTCACGCGCTGGACCAGCGATCGTTCCGGATGCCCTCACCGCCGAGGCCCGGTATCCCCCGCGCGCAGACACCCCGCGAGTCACCCGGTGACTCGTCGTGGACGCGGTCCGACCGGCGGAAGACGAGCAACCACGAGAGACGGGACCTCAGCATGAGCACACGCAATCTCGACAAGCTCTTCGATCCCAAGAGCATCGCCGTCATCGGCGCGAGCAACAAGAAGGGGTCCGTCGGCTACATCCTGCTGCGGAACCTCATCGGCGCCGAGTACGAGGGGATCGTCTACCCGGTGAACGTCTCGGCGCAGTCGGTGCAGGGCATCCAGGCCTACGCCTCGATCAGCCAGGTGCCGCGCAAGATCGACCTCGCGATCATCGCCGTGCCGGCCAAGATCGTCCCGCAGACGATGCGCGAGTGCGGCGAAGCGGGCGTCGCCGGTGCCGTGATCGTCAGCTCCGGCTTCAAGGAGATCGGCAAAGAGGGCAAACGCCTCGAAGACGAGGTCAAGTCGATCGCCGAGAGCTACGGGGTACGCATCGTCGGCCCCAACTGCCTCGGCTACATCCGCCCCGCCGTCAACCTCAACGCGACCTTCGCGCACGTCATCCCGCGTCGCCTTCTTCAGCCAGAGCGGCGCCCTCGGCACCGCCATCCTCGACTGGGCGGCGGCCAACAACATCGGCTTCAGCGCCTTCGTCAGCGTCGGCTCCATGTGCGACGTCGACTTCGGCGACCTCATCGACTACTTCGGCGCCGACGCGCACACGAGCAGCATCATCCTGTACATCGAGTCCATCACCGACGCGCGCAAGTTCATGAGCGCGGCCCGCCACTTCGCCAAAAGCAAGCCCATCATCGTGGTGAAGAGCGGCCGCTCGGCGCGCAGCGCCCCGGCGGTGTGCGCGCGTTCGGAATCGT
>CAYTRM010000492.1:0-2022 GCA_964440225.1 uncultured Thermoleophilia bacterium
CGGCAGCGCCCGTCGTCGACGATCAGCTCGGTGACGAACACCTCGATGTACATCTTGACCTGCCGCTCGTAGGCGCGCTCGACGAGCGTGTGCAGCAGGTAGTGGCCGGTCTTGTCGGCGCCGTAGCAGGTGCGCGGGTAGCCGGCGCCGCCGAACGGCCGCTGCGCGATGCGCCCGTCGTCGTAGCGGCTGAACGGGCAGCCCCAGTGCTCCATCTCGAAGATGACGCCGGGAGCGTCGTGGGTCATCTGGATGGCGGTGTCCTGGTCGGCGAGGTAGTCCGAGCCCTTGACGGTGTCGAAGGCGTGCTTCTCGGGGGAGTCGTCGTGACCCTCGGGGTGGTTGGCGAGCGCCGTGTTGATGCCGCCCTGCGCGGCGCCCGAGTGGCTGCGGCCGGGGTGGACCTGGCTGAGGATCGCCACGTCCAGGCCGGCCGCCTTGGCCTCCACGGCGGCGCGGAGCCCCGCGAGCCCGCCGCCGACGACGATGAGCTGATGGTGAGGCATGCCGGCCCCCTCAGCTCACCCAGACCCAGAGGGCCCAGATGCCGTAGATGACCGCGACGACGCCGGCGACCCAGAGGAAGGCGTCGAACCCGCGCCGCACGCCCTGTCCGGAGAGCCCCCAGTCGAGCACGACCATGCGGACTCCGTTGAGGGCGTGGAAGACGACGGCGAGCAGCAGCAGGACGTCGTTGACGAGCACCGCGCCTCCGGCGAGCCGCTCGCCGATGTTGTCGAAGCTGAGCTCGCCGATGGAGACGTAGTGCGTCAGCACCAGGTGGACCATGATGGTGACGATGACGATGACCGCGGTGACGCGCTGGCCCAGCCAGGGCCACATCCCGCCACGGCTGCGGTCGAGTGTCTCGGTTCTCACAGGTGGACCCTCCGCGCCTAGAGGATGAACGGGATGGCCTTGTAGGCGAACGCCCACAGGATCCCGGCCGCAACGACCATGCAAGCCCAGAAGACGGCCTTGTGCTGCCGGATGCCGACCCCGAAGTCCATGAGGATGATGCGCACCCCGTTCAGGGCGTGATAGAGCACCGCCGCGACCAGCATGAAGTCGAGGAAGACGAGGATGGGGTGATCGAACCACTCGAACAACTGGTCGAGCGATTCGGCGCCGCCGGTGCGGCCCTGGGAGATCACCCAGATGTGGACGAACAGGTAGGCGGCCAGGATCAGCCCGCTGATGCGGAAGAGGATCCAGGCCCACATCCCGATGCCCTTCCACAGACCGGCGCCGACGTTGGCCGTCTCGCGCTCCTTAGCGCTCACGTTGCGCACCCCCTTGGCTGGCGAAGACTCGGCATGCCCGGACGGGCACGCTGCCCCTTGGACACCAATCGTAGACCGCGGCGGAGCGGCGAGGCAACAGTCCGCGCCTGTCCGTCCGTGACACGGGACGGATGTGAGTTCGCCATCCCGGCGCGTCGGGGCGCCGGACGCGGCCTCACCGCGCCGGTCAGCGCTTGCGGCGCTTGCGCCCGCCGCGCGGCGCCGGAGCGCGCTTCTCGGCCGGCCGCGGCTCCACCGTGACGCCGGCCGCGACGGCCGCCTTGATGCGCGCCACACGAAGCCGCTCGAGCACGGCGAGGGCGAGGTCGATCGCCGCCTTGGCGACGAGGAGCACGACGAGCCCGGCGACCGCCGAGTCGAAGAACCAGTAGACGAGCAGCCCGCCGGCGAGCACGCCGAACTGCAGCACGAACAGCCGCCGCAGGGGCTCGGAGACGGCGGCTGCCGGTGGCACGACGGGCGCCTCGCCGCCGCGCACGAAATCCAAGTAGTACACGGCGGCGCGCGCCAGGACGAGCCCGGCAGCGACGGCCCAGAACTGCCAGGTGGCGAAGGGGCCGCCGGGGTCGGCCGGCGCCTCTCCGCCCGGCTTGAGCAGGCGGCCGCTGAAGACCATGTAGGCGATCAGCACCATGGCGCCCATGACGACCAGGTAGGTGCGCAGGAACTCGCGCACGAGCACCTGGTCGCGGCGGTCGGCGGCCGCGCCGGCGGCCCA
>CAYTRM010000493.1:0-2021 GCA_964440225.1 uncultured Thermoleophilia bacterium
GAGCGCGATGCGCTCCGGTGCCGCGGGCATGCGCGTGCGCTGCGGTGGTCGCCTGGGCGGCGCCGAGATGGCCCGCAACGAGCACTACAGCGAGGGGCGCGTCCCGTTGCACACGCTGCGCGCCGATATCGACTACGGCTTCCGCGAGGCGCGTACGACCTTCGGCCGCATCGGCGTGAAGGTCTGGATCAACAAGGGCGAGATCCTGCCCGAGGGTTACCCGATGGACGAGGCCAAGGCCCGTCAGGAGCGCGACGAGCAGCGGCGCGACGATCGTGGTCGTGACCGGCGCGGGCCGCGTCGCGACGGCGGCGGCCGCCCCGGCGGTCCCGGTCGTGGACCAGGCGGTCCCGGTCGCGGTCCCGGCGGTCCCGGCGGACGTGGCGGCCAGAACCGCTCCGTAGGCCCCAAGGCCCCGATGGGCCGGCAGGCGCCGAACCGCTCCGCGGCTCCGCCCGCCAAGCCGGCGACCGATACGCCCAAGCCCGACGCCGCGACCGGCTCCAAGCCGGCCGAGCAGAGCAGCTGACGGTAGAGAGAGGACGTAGACGATGCTCCTGCCGAAGAGAGTCAAGCACAGAAAACAACAGCGTGGTCGTATGGCCGGCACCGCCAAGGGCGGCACCAGCGTCGAGTTCGGACAGTTCGGACTCAAGGCCATGGAACGCGGCTGGATCACGAACCGCCAGATCGAGGCCGCTCGTATCGCCATGACGCGCCACATCAAGCGTGGCGGGAAGGTCTGGATCAACGTGTTCCCGCACAAGCCGATCACCCGGAAGGCCGCCGAGACGCGCATGGGCGGCGGCAAGGGCTCGCCCGAGTCGTGGGTGGCCGTGGTGAAGCCTGGCAAGGTCATGTTCGAACTGGCCGGCGTCAGCGAGCCGGTGGCTCGCGAGGCCATGCGCCTGGCGGCGCACAAGCTGCCCATCAAGTGCAAGTTCGTGACGAGGGAGGGCAGTCTCTTTGAAGGCTAGCAAGCTCCGGGAGCTCTCCGACGACGAGCTCGTCGTGCGCCTCAAGGATACGCGCAAGGAGCTCTTCAACCTGCGCTTCCAGCACGCCACCGGGCAGCTCGACAACCCGCATCAATTGAACGCGACGCGCCGCGAGATCGCTCGCCTGCTCACCATGCAGGCCGAACGCGAGCGTGTACGCAAGGCAGCTGGTGGTGAAGCCTGATGGCTACGACGAAGAAGACAGACAGCGGCAAGCCCGCTCAGAAGCAGTCCGCGGCGCGTAAGCCGGCGGCCAAGAAGGCGGCGACGAAGAAGGCGGCGACGAAGAAGACCGCCGCCAAGAAGACCGCCGCTCCGGCCGTCAAGCCGGAGAAGAAGGTCTCGGCCGCGCGCACCAAGGCGAAGGCCGAGCGCAAGGCGCCCGAGAAGGTACCGGGCCACAAGGAGCGTCGCGGCATCGTCGTCAGCGACGGCATGGACAAGACGATCGTGGTGCGCATCGACGTGGCGCAGAAGCACGAGCGGTACGGCAAGGTCGTCCGCCGCTCGAGCAAGCTCCACGCCCACGACGAGCAGAACGCGGCCGGCGTCGGCGATCTCGTGAGGGTCGTCGAGACGCGTCCGCTGAGCGCGACGAAGCGTTGGCGTCTTCTCGAGATCCTCGAGAAGGCCAAGTAAGAAAGCCGGCAGAGGAAGCAAATGATCCAGGTTGAGTCCAGACTACGAGTCGCCGACAACACGGGCGCGCGCGAGATCCTCTGTATCCGGATCCGCGGTGGCTCCAAGCGGCGCTACGGCACGGTCGGCGACATCATCGTCGGCACCGTCAAGGTCGCCACGCCCGGCGGCGGCGTGAAGAAGGGCGACGTGGTGCGCGCGGTCATCGTGCGCACGAAGAAGGAATACGGTCGCAAGGACGGCACGTACATCGCGTTCGACGAGAACGCCGCCGTGCTCATCGACAACCAGAACAACCCGCGCGGGACGCGCATCTTCGGGCCGGTGGCCCGCGAGCTGCGCGAGAAGAACTTCATGAAGATCGTGTCGCTCGCTCCCGAGGTG
>CAYTRM010000494.1:0-2020 GCA_964440225.1 uncultured Thermoleophilia bacterium
GGCCGCACTCGCCGACTGCGACGACGCGGGGCAGGCGCGCGAGCCCCTCCAGTTCGGCGAGCAGCGCGTCGTCGAGCAGGTGCGCCTCGTGCGGGTGCAGCCCGGCGGTCGCGTACACGTCGCCGTGGGCGGCGGCGAGAGCCGCCGCCGTGCGGGAGCTGGCCGCGTCGATACCGATGGTGACGACGGCGGCGAGGCCGGCGGCGCGCGCCTGCTCGAGCGCTCCCTCGGGGTCGCCGAGCATCTCCAGGTGGCAGTGGGAGTCGATGAGCGTCATGGGTGGTCCGGGCGGCGCGGCGAGCGGCAAAGGCACCGCGGCCGCCTCAGCCGGCGCTCTCGAGACGCGGGAAGAGCGACGGGCCGGCGACGACGGCCGCCGGTGTGAGCGCCGCCCAGGTGGCGGTCGCGAGCGCCGGGTCGGCGCCGGCCGGCGGCTGCCCCAGGCGTCTGAGGATCTCGACCGCCGTGGCGGGGATCACCGGATACACGGCCAGCGCCACGAGGCGCAGGCCGGCGGCGAGGCCGTTGAGCACGGCGTCCAGGCGGGCCGCCTGCGCCTCGTCCTTGGCGAGCTTCCACGGCGCTTCTTCCTCGACGAGCCGGTTGAGGCGCCGCACGTACTCCCACACGGCGTCGAGCGCCGCGGTGACGGCGGTGGTCTCGTAGTGCGCGGAGGCGGCGGCCACCATGGCTTCGCCCTCGCGAGCCACCGCAGCCAAAGCCTCACCCTCAGGTCCAGCCTGAGGGATGGCGCCGTCGCGGTACTTCCCGATCATGCTGACGCTCCGGCTGACGAGATTGCCGAGCTCGTTGGCCAGCTCGTTGTTGTAGCGGGCGCGCAGGCCCTCGAGGCTGACGTCGCCGTCCTGGCCGAGGGTCACCTCGCGCATGAGGTAGTACCTGAGCGGCTCGGCGCCGAGCTCCTCGATCACCGCGAACGGGTCGAGCACGTTGCCGCGCGTCTTGCTCATCTTCTCGCCGCCGACGAGCAGGTAGCCGTGGATGAGCTCGCCCTCCGGCAGCTCGTAGCCGGCGCTCATGAGCAGGGCCGGCCAGATCACGGCATGGAACTTGAGGATGTCCTTGGCCAGGAAGTGGAACGCCGGCCAGTAGCGCGCCGTGAGGTCCTCCCCGGGGCGCGCGTACGTGAGCGCCGACAGATAGTTGATGAGCGCGTCGACCCACACGTAGATGACCTGCTCGTCGTCCCACGGCACCGGCACGCCCCACGTGATGCTGGAGCGGCTGATGCTGATGTCCTCGAGGCCCTGCTCGATGAAGGAGAGGGCCTCGTTGTAGCGCGATCTGGGCTTGACGAAGCCCGGGTTCGCGCGGAAGAACTCGGCCAGGCGGTCCTGGTACTTGCTGAGCAGGAAGTAGTAGTTCTCCTCCTCGAGCCAGACCGGCTTGCTGCCGTGGTCCGGGCAGAGACCCTCCGGCGTCAGGTCGCGCTCGTACCAGAAGCCCTCGCAGGCGGTGCAGTAGAGGCCGCCGTACGTGCGCTTCTCGATGTCTCCGGCGGCTCTGAGCTTCTCGACGAACCCCTGCACGAACGCCTCGTGCTCCGGGTCGGTCGTGCGGATGAAGAAGTCGTTGGAGGCGCCGACGGCCGCGGCGAGCTCGCGGTACCTCGGCGCCAGCTGGTCCACGTGCTGCTGCGGCGTGAGGCCGCGCTCCTCGGCCGCCTGGGCGACCTTGGTGCCGTGCTCGTCGGTGCCGGTGAGGAAGAAGACGTCCTCGCCCTTCTGGCGGTGGTACCGCGCCAGCACGTCGGCGGCGATCGTCGTGTAGGCGTGGCCGTGGTGCGGCTCGCCGTTCACGTAGTAGATCGGCGTGGTGATGAAGGTGCTCATGGAGGCTAGTCTATCGCAGGCTCCGGGCGAACGGAGCCCGCGGCCGGCTCAGGCGCGGCGCCGGGCCGCCTTCGCCGCCGCGCCGTACGTCCCGATGCGTTCGCCCAGCGACCAGTACTCGCCCTCGACGTACGCGATCGGCTCGAGGGCGCCGGTCTTGACGCGGC
>CAYTRM010000495.1:0-2020 GCA_964440225.1 uncultured Thermoleophilia bacterium
TCCGCGCATGGGCTTGTCGATGTACATGGTGGCGAGGCTCGGGGCGTCGAAGCCCGTGAGCCACATGTCGCGCACGATGACCAGCTTGAACGGGTCGTCGGGGTCCTTGAAGCGCCGTGCGAGCGCTTCGCGCCGCGGCTTGTTGCGGATGTGCTGCTGCCAGTCGAGTGAGTCGGACGACGAGCCGGTCATCACGACCTTGACGGAGCCGGCCTCGTCACCCGCGTCGGCGCCGGGCTCCGCCCCGTGCCACTCAGGCCGGAGCTTGACGATCTCGGCGTACAGGTCGACGCAGATGCGCCGGCTCATGCAGACGACCATGGCCTTCATGGGCGTCGCCGGGTCGCCGGCCTGCCGCGCCTCGAAGTGGTCTACGAGGTCCTTCGCCACGAGCTCCAGCCGGCGCTCGGTGCCGACCATGGCCTCGATGCGCGCCCACTTGCTCTTGAGCATCTCGCGACGCTGCTCCTCGGCCGCCTCGGTGACCTCGTCGAACTCGGCGTCGACCACCGGCTTCTGGTCCTCGGGCAGGTCTATCTTGGCGAGCCGGCCCTCGTAGAAGATGGGCACCGTGGCGCCGTCCTCCACCGCACGCTGGATGTCGTAGGTGTCGATGTAGTCGCCGAACACGGCGCGTGTGTTCTTGTCGGTCAGCTCGATGGGCGTGCCGGTGAAGCCGATGAACGAGGCGCCCGGCAGCGCGTCGCGCAGGTGCCGGGCGAAGCCGTCGATGAAGTCGTACTGGCTGCGGTGCGCCTCGTCGGCGATGACGACGATGTTCTCGCGGTCGCTGAGCAGCGGGTGCGCCTCGCCACGCTCGTCCGGCATGAACTTCTGGATGGTCGTGAAGACGACGCCGCCGGAGGCGACCTGGAGCTTGGCGCGCAGGTCGTCGCGGCTCTCCGCCTGCACCGGCTTCTGGCGCAGCAACTCGTGGCAGCCGGCGAAGGTGCCGAAGAGCTGGTCGTCCAGGTCGTTGCGGTCGGTCAGCACGACCAGCGTGGGGTTCGCCATCTCCGGCTGCTGCACGAGCTTGCCGGAGTAGAAGGCCATGGAGAGGCTCTTGCCGCTCCCCTGCGTGTGCCAGACGACGCCGACGCGGTGGTCGCCGGTCACGGCGCCGATGGTGGCCTCGACGGCCTTGTTCACCGCCCAGTACTGGTGGTATGCGGCCATCTTCTTGAGGACGGCCGGGCCGTCGACCTCGTAGACGTTGAAGTAGCGGATGATGTCGAGGAGCCGGCGCTTCTCAAAGACGCCCTGGACCAGCGTCGCCAGCATGATGAAGCGCACGACGCGGTCGCGAAGGCCGTAGGTGACGCCGGCGGTCGCGATGCGCCGCGTCTCGTGGCCGAAGCTGCCCACCGTCAGCGGCCGGCCCTTGAACCCCAGGTCGCTCATCATGAAGACGCCTATCAAGAACGCCGGCACCAGCACCGCGGCGCGGACGACGTACGGCACCCAGAGGTCCAGCTGCCCCAGCAGGCCTCCCAGCGTGGTGCCGACGAGCATGAACGCGCCGAACGTCATGCCGTACCGGGCGAACACCGGCTCGAGACGGCCTTCGTAGCCCACCGATCCAAGAGCGTCGACCATCCAGGCGTCGACCGCGCCGGTGTAGAACGTGTAGCCCAGGCCGAGCAGCGCCGAGGCGGCGGCGAAAGGCCAGACGCCGAGGCCGGCAAGACCGAACCACACGTAGAGCAGCGTCGCGACGAGGATGATCGCGACGGCCAGCAGGTACGAGACGCGGCGGCCGACCGTGTCCGCGACCACGCCGGTCGGCACCTCGAACACCATCTGGGCCACGGTATAGGCGGCGTTCACGAGCATCACCTGGAAGATGTCCAGCCCGACCGACAGCAGGAACAGCGTGTTGACGCCCCAGATCAGGGACTGCGCCAGCGTCGTGCTGGCGGCGACCCCGAGGTACGTGCGGATGATGCGCTGCGCCGTCATGGACGAGCTGTTCCCGCCATCGACGGATGCGACGCACGAAACCGGAAGTCGGACGCGGGGC
>CAYTRM010000496.1:0-2018 GCA_964440225.1 uncultured Thermoleophilia bacterium
CTACGTGAGCGTGCGCCTCGGCCTTCTGTTCAGCGTTCTGGTGATGCTCACGGGCATGATCTGGGGCAAGGCCGCCTGGGACGCGTGGTGGGCGTGGGAGCCGCGGCTGACCACGTTCCTGCTCGTCTGCTTCCTGTACGTCGCCTACTGGGTGCTTCGCTCCGTGGTCGACGAGGAGCAGCGCAGGGCGACATACGCCGCCGTGTTCGCGATCATCGCCTTCATCGACGTGCCCATCACGTTCTTCGCCACGCGCTTCCTGCCCGAGGGGCTGCACCCGGTCGTGATCCAGGCGGGCGACTCGGGCATGGAGGGCAGGATGCTGACGAGCTTCCTCATCAGCATGCTCGGGATGACGCTCCTCCTCGCGGCGCTGATCCGCCGCGACCTCGAGATCGAGGATCTCAGGGATCGCGTGACCGACCTCAAGACCTCTCTGGGAGGCTGACAGCATGACCATCGAAGAAGGCGTCAAGTACGTCGCCGCGGCCTACGCGATCATCCTGGCCGTGCTCGTCGTGTACTACTTCATGAGCGCCCGGCGCGTGAGCGCGCTCAGGCGCGACGTGGAGGCGCTCGAGGACGAGGCGAAGCGCCGGCGGGCGCCCGCCGGCGAGGCCGGCGCGGAGTGACGCGCTCGCCCTCAACGGGGCGACCCGCCCGTCGGCGCCTCTGAGCATGGACCAGGTCGCCGTCATCCTCGTCTGGCTGGCGTACCTCTTGTACGCGGCCACGTTCGCCGTGTTCCTGGTCGGCTTCTTCACGCAGCGGCCCTGGGCGCAGCGGCTGGGCCTGCTGGTCGCCGCGGCGGGGCTCGCGAGCCACTCCGCCGGGGTCGTGCTCCGCGGCGTGAGCGCCGGGCACTTCCCCTTCGCCGGGCTGTACGAGTCGCTGGTGCTGGTCGCCTGGGCGATCGTAGTCGTCTGGGTCGTCCTGGAACTGTTCACCCGCATCAAGGCCGTGGGGCTGTACGTGATGCCCGTCGTGCTGGTGCTTCTCACGATCGCGCTCATCGAGTACAACCCGCCCGTGGGGCTGACACCGGCGCTCAAGAGCGACATCGTGATCCTCCACGTGCTGGTCATGCTCGTCGCCATCGGCTGTCTGTACGTCGGCGGGGGCGCGGCGATCATCTATCTGGTCGAGAACGCTCTGTTGCGGCGGCGCAGGCCCGGGGGCGTGCTCGGCCGCCTGCCCTCGCTCGCGGCGCTCGACCGGCTCGTCTACCACGCCACGCTCGTCGGCCTGCCGTTCCTCACCATGGGCATGGCCGCCGGCGTGATCCGCGCCGAGACGTTCAGCGTGCCGGATTGGGCCACCGACCCGATGGTCCTGCTGTCGCTGGCCGCCTGGGTCGTCTACCTTGTGCTGATCGCCGGCCGCGTGCGCGGCGGCTGGTCGGGAGGCGCCGTGTCGTGGCTGTCGGTCGTTGGGCTGGTGCTGCTGCTCATCATCCGGTTCGCGGCGGTCCCGTACCTCAGCGGATTCCACACCTACGGGGGCTGACAGAGTGCTCGTCGTCGTCGCCGGCATCTCGCACAAGACCGCCCCGCTCGAGCTGCGCGAGCGCCTCGCTCTCGACGAGGCGTCGTCGCTGAAGCTCGCGCAGGAGTTGCTCGACGAGGGCGTCGCCTGCGAGGCGGTCGCCTTGAGCACCTGCAACCGGACGGAAGTGTACCTGTACGGCCGCGACTCGCTCGCTGCGCGCCAGGCGGCGCTCGCGCACCTGGCGCGGCGCGCCGGTGTCGAGCCGGGAGAGCTCGAGCCCAGCCTCTACAGCTACTCCGGCGACGGCGCCATCGCCCACCTCTTCCGCGTGACCTCCAGCCTCGACTCGATGGTCGTGGGCGAGGACCAGATCGTCGCCCAGCTCAAGGCGGCGTACCACCAGGCGTGCGAAGGCGGGTGCACCAGCGTCGTCTTCAACCGCCTGTTCCGGCACGCCCTCGAGGTGGGCAAGCGCGTGCGCACCGAGACGGCGATCGGGGAACGTCCGGTGAGCGTCAGCTCGGCGGCGG
>CAYTRM010000497.1:0-2014 GCA_964440225.1 uncultured Thermoleophilia bacterium
CCAGCGGTCGGCGGCGTCGCGCTTCGTGCCGTCGTCGGCGACCGTGCGGATGAGGCCGACGGGACGCGGCCCGCGCTGGGTGCGGCGGATCACTCCAGCAACGAGAAGCTCTTCACCATCTCACGCAGCGCAGGAGCTGCCGTCTCCCACTCGGCCATTGGCGCCCCGATCCGAATCGAATACTCCCTGTCTCCACTTCCCAGAACGTACCACTCGAACTCGATCGAGGCCTCCGATTCAAACGACTGGGAATAGGCTGCCATCAACGCGGGCACGCCGTTGACGGACGCCGGTTCGAAGCGGTGACGCACACTCGCCGAGTCGGTGATACCGGAGAGCTCCCAGTTCAGCCGTGACGCTTCATCGGCCTGAAAGGCCTCAGGTTCGTAGCTCGCAGCCGAGCGTGACACTACTACGGTGAGATCCGGCAATCCCGTGACTGATGTGGCCGGAGATGCGTTCATTTGCCACCCGGCGGAGGCCGGCAAGCGGCTCGAGTGTACCTGCCACGTGGCAGGAATGCCGATCGCGTACCCTGCTGCCGGGAAGCGTCGAGTATCCAGTTCTGCAGGGGACTCCGCTGGAGAGGGACTCGAGTGTCCGGTCGGCGACGAACCGCAGGCAACCGAGAAGCAGGCCAGAAGAACGAGAGTGACGGCCGTCGAACATGCACGGAACGAGACGCGGTGTGGTGTTCTGGATATCTGCATGAGAGCCGCCTCCTGGAGTCAGTACGCGAAGCCGACGGTGACTGTGAAAGCGCGGCCATGTGGATACCATACGTCCTTCTTGCCGTCGGGGTAGCGGTACATGTGGACGGCAGTAAGGGAGATACGCTGAGAGGCAAGCCCGTCGAGCTTCAGCCAGCTCTTAGCCCAGCCGGTGTTGTCCCAGGTGGTATCGCGCAAGTCCCATCCCCGACCGACAATTCGCTTCTGCACGTAGCGCCGAGACTTGTTCAGCCACGCACCCTCATGTGAGCACCATTCACGGATGTGAAGAAGTCGGCCCTTTCCACTCTCCACTTGTTCTTCCGTCTGCTGTGGAAGAAGTACTCTGGGCCCCACGGGTCAACGCCTTAGAGGAATCCATGCTGCCGGCACCTCAGGCACCATCTCGCCGCCTTGCAGCATGAATATCCCAAACAAGGGCCACGACCGCAATCCACGAGAGGAGGACCGCCAGCAGAGCCCAGAGCCCCCATGATCGACCGTTTCGCGCGGCCAGCCTTGCGCAAATCGCAACAGGCCCTGCGATGACAAGCAGGAAGAGCACAACCTCCACCGGACCTATGCTCACCTCAGCATCCCTTCTCCAGTACTCCAAGCTCCACAATCGGAAGGCGCAGATTGCGGCTATTTGTGTTTCCAGCCGTAATCAAGGATGACCCCCCACGGGCCACCAGTAGACGTAGGCGAGGCTTGCCATGCTGGATGTTTCCCTCCTGAAGGCGGATTCGCCCACACGGTCGCCCTAATCTTGAAGGTGAAGCTACCGAGGATGACGCCCTTGAGCGCATGCATCTTGCACTTGAATGTCCACTGCACCGTGGCACCGCAGTGCCTGTGTGGTGTGTTGTCCCACTTCACAACCCCAAAATCACTGTTGTAGTCGCACGACCAGCCGATCACCTCACCGTTGTTCTCATAGGATGAGTACACTTTGGGAGTCTGGCTACGCAGGTTGGATACCCTATCCTTCCTTCTGCTGTGCGCCCACCAGAAATCGACCCTCACTTGAATCATGTTCTTTGTACCGTCTTTGCGATCATAGTGATACGCTTTTGATGCTAGGCCGGACGGGTCCATTCGCCCAATCGGCGCCCCTCCGCAGTACTGGTACGCGCTCTCCTCCCCGTCATCCTTCGCCGGATCTCCGCTCGTCCACTGCCTTGTAGCCGGGTCATAGTAGCGCGCCGAGCAGTAGTAGAGACCGCTCTCTGCGTCGTAGGCGTAGGAGGCGTACCTGAGTATCTGCCGCGAGGCGATCTCGCCCGCCAGAGTCGATGTGACGA
>CAYTRM010000498.1:0-2010 GCA_964440225.1 uncultured Thermoleophilia bacterium
GACCGGTCGACCTCGACCTCGTCCTCTGCAAGGCCTGCGGCATCTGCATCGAGCTGTGTCCTGAGAAGGTGTTCGACAAGGACAAGCAGGGGTGCCCGGTGGTCGCCCGGCCGGAGGAGTGCACGCAGTGCCTCATCTGCGAGCTGCACTGCCCGGACTTCGCCATCGAGGTGAAGCGGCGGGCAAAGAAGCGGCCGGCGCAGTCCGCCGCCCCGGACGAGGCGTCCGCCGTCGCGCCGGAGCGCCTTGCCACCGTCGGTGAGCCCTGCGCCAACTGCGGCGAGGAGGCCTGAGATGGAAGCTACCGTCGCCGCCAATCCCCGCGCCGTCCTGCTCCAGGGCAACGAAGCCGTCGCCGAAGGCGCCATCGCCGCCGGCTCCCGGTTCTTCGCCGGCTACCCGATCACCCCGTCCACTGAGATCGCCGAGGTGCTGGCGCGCCGCATGCCCGAGGTCGGCGGCACCTTCATCCAGATGGAGGATGAGATCGCCAGCATCGCCGCCGTGTGCGGCGCGTCCCTGGCCGGAGAGAAGGCGCTCACCGCCACCTCCGGCCCGGGCTTCAGCCTCATGCAGGAGATGATCGGCTTCGCGACCATGGCGCAGATCCCCTGCGTCGTCGTCGACGTCATGCGCGGCGGGCCGTCCACCGGTCTGCCGACGGAGCCCGCCCAGGGCGACGTGATGCAGGCCCGCTGGGGCACGCACGGCGAGCACTCGGTGATCGCTCTCGTACCGAGCAGCGTCGAGGAGTGCTACACGCTCACCGTCGAGGCGTTCAACCTCTCGGAGCAGTACCGCACGCCGGTGATCATCCTCTCGGACGCGCTGATCGGCCACATGCGCGAGGCGGTCGTGCTGCCCGAGCCGGGCAGTCTGCGCATCGCCGAGCGCGGCGAGCCCGACTGCGAGCCCGACGAGTACGACACGGTGTCGAGCACGCTCGACAACATCCTGCCGCGACCGCCGCTCGGCTCGGCGTTCAAGGTCCACGTCACCGGCCTCGTCTACAACCGCCGCAGCGGCACACCCGACACGGCCGACCCGGCCGCCGCCGCCGACCTCGGCCGATACCTGCGCGAGAAGATCTACCATCACCGCGAGGCGATCGTGCGCGTCGAGGAGACGCACATGGAGGACGCCGAGGTCGCGATCTTCGCCTACGGCTCCGTCGCCCGCTCGGCGCTGGCCGTCGTTCGCTGGGCGCGCGCCCAGGGCGTCCCCATCGGTCTGGTCCGGCCTGTCACCATCTGGCCGTTCCCCACGCAGGCCGTCGACCGCATGGCCGGCCAGGTGCGCAGCGTGATCGTCCCCGAGATGAACGTCAAGCAGATGAGCTGGGAGGTCCAGGCCGCCGTGTCCGGACGCGCCAAGGTGGTCGACTACGGCCGCATCGACGGCAAGCTCATCACCCCCGCCGAGATCAAGGGACTCGTCAAACAGGAGTTCTACTACCACAAATGGGAGGACGAATGAGCGCCCTGGTCGACGAGCAGAAGCTCGAGCAGTCACCGAAGGGCGACCTCCAGCTCCCCAGGATCAAGCCGCACACGACCTCGGAGATCAAGGCGCACCTGCGCGCCGCCAAGACGCTCTGGTGCCCGGGCTGCTCCAACGGCACGATCACCCGGGCGCTGATCGACGCGCTCCTGGGTCTCGAGGTCGACCCCGCGAAGGTCGTCGTGGTGGCCGGCATCGGCTGCAGCGGCCGTGTCAGCGCCTACCTCGACTACTCCACCGTGCACACGGCTCACGGCCGCGCTCTGGCTGTGGCCACCGGCGTCAAGGCGGCCGACCCGTCGCTGCACGTCATCGTAGCCATGGGCGACGGCGACAGCTCCGCCATCGGCGGCAACCACTTCATCCACGCGGCGCGCCGCAACATCGACCTCACGGCACTGGTCTTCAACAACTCCATCTACGGCATGACCGGCGGGCAGACGAGTCCGACGACCCACCTCGGCGACAAGTCGACGACGAGCGTGTACGGCAACGTGGAGCCCGCCTTCG
>CAYTRM010000499.1:0-2007 GCA_964440225.1 uncultured Thermoleophilia bacterium
TTCGCGAACGTCCGCGGCGATCTGTACCCCGACCTCGGTGAGGAGATCCGGCGCGCCGACCTCGAGTACGTTGCGCCCGGGGCCGGCCACGCCGAGGGGCGCCTCTTCATGGGGTGGGGCCGGCACATGCAGCTGGGTGAGGCGAACGCCACGCACATGTGGTGCGGGCTGGACCTCTCCGCTCCGGACCCGCAGGGACCCTGGTCCGTCGGCGGCTACGAGGACTTCGTGACCTGCGACTACCTCTTCTCCGTCGACCCGCAGTGGGCGGCGGAGCACGCGCCCGGCAGGCTGCTCGCGACCGGGCGCTTCCGCGACGGCGGGCAGGGCACGATGGGTCCGTCGATACTGCTGTTCTCGCCGGCCGCGGTCGACTCCACTCCCGCGGGGGGGACCGTGCCGGCGCTGCCGCTGCTGCTGTACGACAACGTCTGGAACGGCGAGGAGCACATCCTCGCCGGCTACCACCACAGCGACGAGTGGTCCGGCGCGGCTTGGGTGACGGCCGGAGACGGCTCCGCCGCCGGCCGTTCCGCGGTGATCTTCGCCGGCACCAAGGGCGGCGGCGACTGCTGGTACGGCTTCTCCGACGGCACCGTGTGGCCGGACGAGCCGCCGTATCCGCCCATCCCGCCGGACGGCGAGCGCGGCTGGTGGAGCAGCTCCTTCACCGGCGAGCTGCTCTTCTACGACCCGGCGGACCTGGCGGCGGTCGCCGCCGGGTCGCTCGACCCCGACCGGCCGCAGCCCTACGCGACGCTGCCGATCGACGACTACCTCTTCGCGGTGCGCTCCGATCAGCAGAAGCACCACGTGGGCGCCATCGCCTTCGACCGCGCCCACGCCCGCCTCTTCGTCATGGAGCCGCTGGCCGACGGCGACGACTCCATCGTGCACGTGTGGCAGGTGCGCTGAGGCCGCGCGGTTGATGCTGCGCCGCCGCGCTGAGGACCGTCCGAGTCGGGCCGCCCCGACGTCGGCCCACGGCGATGGCCCCTGCGCCGCGGCTCGCCGGCCGGGTCAGGCGGGCGGGCCGCCGAGGGTGGCAAAGCCCTCGCGCTCGGCGGCCTCGAGCAGCCGACGGTCGTAGCTCGCGACGACGACTTCGACTCCGGGCGCGTATGCGCTCGCCAGCACGCGCAGCTCGAGCGCCGTCGCGAGCTGGACGGCGTCCATGCCGCGCAGCCCGTGCCTCAGTGCGGTCTGCCCTGCCTCTCGCTCAGGAACCGGCAGGACGAAGAACTCGTCCCACTGTGCTTCAAGGGCCGCGACCGACGCGGCGAGCGCTGCCGCGTCGTACCCGTGCGTCCTCGCGCTGTGGCTCAGAGCCGCACATGCCTCTGCGTAGGTGATGACACTGCTGGCCACTTCGTCCGCCCGTGCGTACCACCTCTCCACATCGGTCGAGCCGAATTCGAACAGCAGGGCTTTGACAACTGCGCTCGTGTCGACGTAGAGGATCACGACGCCTCGGGGTCCGGGTCATCCCAGTAGGGACCGCGATCCTCCAGCACGATGTCCGAAAGCGGCCTCCCTGTGTTGATCGGCAGGTCCTTCGGTATCTTCGGCTTGCGTCCGCTCCAGTGCGCCTGACCGTCTTCGACCATGCGCCACAGGGCCGCGCGTTCGGGGTCAGCCGGCACGATGTCCGCGACCTCCCTCCCGTGTACCGTGACGTGGAGGCGCTCTCCGTTCTGCACGCGGCGAAGATAGTCGGCGAGATGCGCTTTGAGTTCCGTGATGGTCACAGAAGCCATGATGGACCTCTTCCAAGGGCGTGACAAGTCATTTACATCAATGTAAACCGGTCAGAAAGAATCCGCAAGAGTTGACCTTATGCGTGGGCGGGGTCATCGTGGGGGCCGGATCCGCCACGAGCGCGGTTGACGCTGCGCGGCCGCGCTCGTAGACTCCAAAGCCCTTGTGGGCGCATAGCTCAGTCGGTTAGAGCGCTTCTCTGATAAGGAAGAGGTCCGTGGTTCGAATCCACGTGCGCCCACCAGCGAT
>CAYTRM010000500.1:0-2006 GCA_964440225.1 uncultured Thermoleophilia bacterium
TGAAGAGGAGCGGCGCGAGGACGAGGATCTCGAGGATCCCCGCGCCGGCCAGCGTGCCGCTCGTCAGGAGCAGCGACTCCCCCGGCAGGAACGGGGTGACGACGAATCCGGTCTCGGCGAAGATCGTCGTCGCGATGGCGGCGTAGGCCCAGACGCCGAGCTGCTCGGCGAGCTCGGCGAGGTGTGCGTCCAGGTGCAGGACGTACTCGATGACCTGGTCGAGCGCGCCCGTCGCGCTACTCCTGGAGGGCGGCGGGGGTTCCCGTGTCCGCCGCCGCCTTCTCCAGCACGCGGCGCGCCGTGAACACCGTGCGATAACGGTCGAAGAGGACGGTCAGCACCGTGAACAGGAAGGCGAAGAACAGCGTCGTGCCGCGTGGCGTGCGCGCATCGATGAGGCCGAACACCACCTCGAGCACCAGCAGCCCGACGACGATCCCGTAGTTGATGAGCAGCATGCCGACGAGCTCGGTGACGACCGAGCGCCAGCCGCGGCCGCGGCGCGCGAGCCACTGGCTGACGACGGCGTTCACGATCACGAAGGCGGCGACGAAGAGCAGGCCGAAGCTGTCGACCTCCAGCATCAGGGCGAAGATCACGCTGATCAGGCCGGTGAGTACGATCTTCTCCAGCAGCGCCAGGTCGAAGACCCTCTCCGTCGCCTTGGCCGTGCGGTACAGCTCGGCTCCTCGGCACTCCGGCGGCAGCGGGTCGGCCCTGAGGCTGAAGCGGCGATCGCCGGGCGGCGCCTTACGGGTGACGATCCAGTAGCCGGCGTAGCCGATGGCGGCGAAGACGGCGACGGCGACCAGCAGCACCCACGGCCGGTTGGCGATCGCCTCCCCCCAGCCGGTTTCGGCGGCTACGCCGAACAGCGACTCCTTGATGAAGTCCGTCATGTCGAGTTGGGCGATGTGGATCCACCACTCCTGCGGCAGCTTGATGAACACCCAGATGAGCGCCGTGGAGACGACGACGGTCCAGAGGCCCATGCGCACCCAGTTCCAGCGCAGGCGCACCGCCTCGACGAAGAGGTAGAAGTACTCGAAGGTGTTGGGGAAGATGAACAGGATGGCCCGTACCTGCGTGAGCTCGAACGCCACCACGCCGATGAGGCGGTAGTAGTACAGGAACCAGTTCATCCTGAACGCGTACGCGTTGGTCCAGTTGCGCATCGTCGCCAGGTAGATGATCGCCAGGTAGTAGATGTCGAGCGACTTGTCGTACGACTGGTAGCCCTCGAGCGGGATGGCCGGGAACTGCTGGAAGATGGTCTGGTCGATGGCGTCGAGGATGAGGCACGCCACGGCGCCGATCAGGGGGAACGTCGGGATGGTGAACGGGAGGAACAGGCGAGCGCCGACGACGAGGATCACGATGGTCCACTCTGTTGCACCCATCACTGCTCTCCTTCGGGCTCCACAGGGAGTGTGGCGCCCGGCGTGATCCGGCCGTTGCGACTCGGGCTCTGCGAGACGACAGGGTATCGTCCAGCGCGCCACGTGCCAAGCGCGCCGGCGCCCCGCGGACTCAGCCTGCGCGCCGGTGGGCCTCTGGTAGACTGCGGCCATGATCGCATCCGGCGCACATGCGGTCGCGCTGACGGCCTCGACACTCGATCCGGTCGCCGACTGGTTCCGGGACAACGCGGGCAGCCTGATCGCGGCCGTGATCATCATCGTCGCCGCGGTGGTGCTCAACTTCGTCGTGCGGCGCGCCATCCGTCGCGTGGTCGAGCGGATCGTGCGCACGCACGAGTCGCGGCGCGCGCGCGCCTTGGGTCATGAGGCGCTGACTGCCGCCGCCGACGCACCTGAGGAGGAGCTCGCCGAGCGCCGTCACGCCACGGTCATCGACGCGAGGCGCGCCGAGCAGCGGGCGCGCACCCTGGGCTCGCTGCTGAGGTACGCGTCGACGATCGCCATCTACACGGTGGCGACGCTCATGGTGCTGGCCGAGCTCGGCGTCAACATCGGGCCGCTGATCGCCGGGGCCGGCATCGCCGG
>CAYTRM010000501.1:0-1996 GCA_964440225.1 uncultured Thermoleophilia bacterium
CCAGATCGAGCCTCTCATCGGCGGCGACGAGGCCTATCCCCGCATGCTCGCCGCTATCGATGCTGCCACTCGCAGCATTGGCATGGCCTCCTACATCTTCGACAACGATCCCACCGGAAAGCTCTTCGCCGCCGCGCTCGCCCTCGGCGTCGTGCTCATCAGCACCGTGCGCTCGTATGCCACCGACCTCACGCACATCCTCTTCGGCGACGTACTCGGCGTGACGGCCGGCGACCTCTGGGTGACGGGCATCCTCGCCCTCATCGTGCTGGCCGTCCTGCTGGCCTTCTTCAAGGAGTTCCAGCTCGCCTCGTTCGACCCCGTCCTCGCGCACATGCTGGGCAAGCGCCCGGAGACGCTCCGCTTCGCCATGCTCATCCTGCTGGCGCTGACCATCGTCGTCAGCCTGCAGACGGTGGGCGTGGGCCTGGTGGCCGCGATGCTGGTGACGCCGGCGGCCACCGCCTTCCTGCTCACCCGGCGGCTGGCCACGATGATGGGGGTCGCCGCGGCCATCGGCGCCGCGGCCGCCGTCGTCGGGCTGTACGTGAGCTACTACCTCGACGTGGCCTCCGGGGCGGCGGTCGTGCTCGCCGCCACCGCCGCCTTCCTGGTCGCCTACGTCGCCGCCCCCAGACGCGGCCTCATCGCGCGCCGGGCGGCGCGACGCCGACCGGCGTAGCGCCCCGCCTCACGACCGGCGCCGGGCCGCGCCCGGGTGGCCGTCGCGACGCCTCCACCGTTTCGACGTGCGCACAGGCGTGCATAGTGCCCTCAGGACCCCACACGAGGAGGATTCGACATGCCCACCACGCTCGTCCTGGGTTACGACGGTTCAGACTGCGCCAAGAACGCGCTCGAGCACACCGCGGCGCTCGCGGCGCACATCGACGACGCCGAGGTGATCGTCGTGTACGCCTTCGAGTTCTCGGTCGGGTACGTCCCGATGGGCATGGCGGACTCACCGCTCATGATGAGCGCCGAGTACGACAACCACGTCCAGCTCGTCCGCGAGTTCGGCGATCAGCAGGTCGCGGAGGCCACGGCCCGGCTCACCGCGGCCGGCGTGCGCACAACCGGCGCGGTGACGGAGGGCCGCTCGGTCGACGTCCTGCTGGAGACCGCGCGGGAGAAGGGCGCCGCGGCGATCGTCGTGGGCAGCCACGGCCAGGGCGCCGTCTCCGCAGCCTTCCTCGGCTCGACGGCGCTCAAGCTGCTGCACCACAGCGACATCCCCGTCCTCGTCGTCCCCAGGCACGAGAAGAAGTGACCGGCGCCCCGGGCGCCGGCCGCCGCCGACGCGCCACGCGGCCGAAGGAGGCGCCGTGAGCCCCTGGCAGAGACCCGACGAGGCGCTGGTCGAGCTCCTGGGCGAGATCGTCGCGGAGATCGAGTTCGACCAGCCGACCGAGCACCGGGTCATGTTCGGCTGCCCCGCGTACTTCACCGGTGGGAACATGTTCGCCGGCGTCTGGCAGGACACGCTGATGCTGCGCCTGCCCGAGGACGAGCGGGCCGCCGTCCTCGTGGCCGGTGGCCACCCGTTCGAGCCGATGCCGGGCAGGGTCATGAAGCAGTACGTGGGCCTGCCCGCCGCTCTGGCCGCCGAGCGCGCAGCGGCGGCCGTCTGGGTGGGGAAGGCGGCGGCGTTCGCGGCGAGCCTGCCGCCCAAGGAGAAGAAGCCGCGCTCGAAGAAGCGGTAGGCGCGGGCGCCGGGTGCTTCCGGCTCCCGCGCCCACCTCCCGGCTCAGCGCCTCTGCTGCGGCTGCCCCGGTGTCGGGTTCGGCTGCGCCGGCTTGGCCGGGACCGGCGTGATGCCGGCCAGGTCACCGATCACGTTGACGAGGCTGCCGTCGGCGGGCACCACGATCTTGGCGTTCTGCCAGAAGGCCTTCTCGACCGTCTCGAGCTTGCGCAGCACCTGGGCGTTGCCGACGAAGTACTGCTCGGCGGCCTCGTTGACCAGCTTGATCGCCTGGGCCTCGCCCTCGGCGGC
>CAYTRM010000502.1:0-1995 GCA_964440225.1 uncultured Thermoleophilia bacterium
TGTTTTACCACGAAGGAACCCCCCAGCCTTCGCGGAAGAGCCGCGCTTCGGCGGCAAGGTGCACACCGTGCGCCGCGACGGCTTCGTGGTCGAGGGCGGGCCCGACTCGGCGATCATCGAGAAGCACTGGCCGATCACGCTGGCTCGCGAGCTGGGCATCGGCGACCGCTTCCAGGATTCCAACGAGGACATCCGCAAGAGTTACGTGTACACGCGCGGGCGGCTGCACGAGCTGCCCGAGGGCATCATCCTCATGGTGCCGACGCGCATGGTGCCCTTTGCCCTCAGCGGGCTGATCAGCTGGCCGGGCAAGGTCCGCATGGGCCTCGACCTTCTGCTGCCCCGGGGCGGGGCGGCGACGGGCGGTCCCGTCAACGCCGTCGGCTCGGCCATGGACGAGAGCCTCGCCGACTTCGTGAGGCGGCGTCTCGGCAAAGAGGCGCTGGCGCGCATCGCCGAACCGATCGTCGCCGGCATCCACGCCGGCGACCCCGAGCACATGAGCGTGCGTGCGACCTTCCCCATGTTCCTGGAGATGGAGCAGCAGTACCGCAGCCTGATCCTCGCGATGCTGAAGCGCCGCAAGGCGCGGCAGAAGGCGGCCGAGGGCGCCGCCGCCCGGCCGCGCCCGGACGGCGGCCCGCGCTCGTACTTCTACTCGTTCAAGGGCGGGCTGCAGGATCTGAGTGACGCCGCCGTGGCTTCGCTCCCGGCGGAGCGGCTGCACGGCGGGGCCGCCGTCACGACGCTGACGTCGCGTGCGGCCGGCGACCCCGGCCCGGGCTCCGGCGGGTACGAGCTGGTACTCGCCGACGGCTCGCGGCTGGTCGCCGACGCCGTGGTGCTGGCGACGCCGGCGTGGGCGAGCGGCGACCTGCTGCGCACGGCCGCGCCGCTTGCCGCCGCCGACCTCTCGTCGATCGAGTACGTGAGCACGGCGACGGTGTCCGTCGCCTACCGCGCCGACCAGGTGGAGCACGACCTCAGGGGCTTCGGGTTCGTCGTGCCCCGCGCCGAGGACCGGCCGGTGATGGCGACGACCTGGAGCTCGAGCAAGTTCCCGGGGCGCGCTCCCGAGGGCCGCGTGTTGCTCCGCAGCTTCCTCGGGCGAGCCGGGCGCGAGGCCGCCGCGCAGCTGGACGACGACGAGATGGCGAAGGTGGTGCGCGCCGAGCTCGCGGAGATCATGGGCATCTCGGCCGAGCCGGAGTTCGTGCAGGTCTTCCGCTGGCCGCGCGGCATGCCGCAGTACCGCGTCGGCCACGTCGGGGTGGTGGCCGGCATCGAGGCGGCCGTCGCGCGGGTACCCGGGATCGAGCTCGCCGGCGGCGCCTACCACGGCATCGGCATCGGCGACTGCCTGCGCGAGGGCGCCGCCGCCGCGGAGCGCGCCCTCGAGCACGTCCGCGGCTTGCCCGAAGACGCGATCCCGCCGCAGCCGCGCGACCTGCCGGCCGCCGACGGCCTCGTCGACCGGCCCGCGTAGGCGACCGCGCGCGGGTCTGCCGACGAGGCGCCGCGCCGTCGTCGTCTAAGGGCAGACGGTGTGGAGAGCGGTGGCCGCTACGCGGCCACCGAAACGGGGCCGGTCCGCAGGGATTCGGCCGCCGCCGGGCAATCCCACCCGTAGGCCGGTCGACCCGACCGGACACCGACGACGCGCTTGCTTCGAGGAGGCGCCATGGAAACCTGGATCCTGGTCCCGACCATCTGGTTCATCGTCTGGGTCGCGTGCCTCTGGCTGGTCTGGCGGATGGTCGACCGCAAGGACCTGAACCGAGCCCTGTGGATCATCCTCTGCATCTTCTTCCCGGTGATCATCCTGATCATCGTGGCGCTGCTGCCGGTGAAGCAGCGGCCGGAGCCGCCGGAGATGCTGCCCTAGGGCGGCCCGGCCGGGAGCGCTCGCGCCGGAGGCCGTCTTCAGTACTTGCCGAGCAGCTTCCAGATCCAGCGGTGCGGCGCGTGCATGCTGAAGCCGGGCACGTTGTACAT
>CAYTRM010000503.1:0-1981 GCA_964440225.1 uncultured Thermoleophilia bacterium
TGCGCGCGATCGCCTGTCGCGTCGTCGGATCCGGGTCGAGAGCCACCGTCAGGTGGGGGACGATCTCGGGGTAGGCGCCGCCGAACGGGGGGCACTCCGGCCAGCGGCGCCAGAGCAGGCGGGTGAGCGCGACGAAGGGCTCCGTCGGCTCGGGGGAGAGAAACACGACGTCTGGGAACTCGGAGAGGCGCGCCAGCGCGAAGTCGAAGGCGGCGGCGCCGGCGACGAGCGCCTCGATCTCCCGCTCGACGCCTTCGTCGACCGCCTCGGCGGGCAGGAACGGCCAGAGCGCCGTGACGTGCGGCGGGAGGGCGCGGTTCGGGGCCGGCAGCAGGCCGGCCCACGCGTCCGTGAGCGGTCGCGCCGCCTCCACGGGGACGATGATGCCGGAGGAGCGGTGGCGCGTCACGCGGCGGCTCCGGAAGACGCGCCGCCGCTGACGGCGGCGGCGGTCCCCGGCAGGTCCGCGCGCTCGCGCAGGGCGCGCAGCAGGCCGAAGCAGCCGGTGAGCATCATGTCGCCGTGCGGCGCCGCGAACTCAAGCGGCAGCCCGCTGCCGGCGAGCAGCTCGCGGCGCGGCCCGGTCACGTACATCGGCAGGCCGAGCGGGTCGCGTTCCGCGGCGCCGGCGGCGAGCACGGCGCCGTGACCGTGGTCGGCGCGCACCTCATCGCCGTCCAGGTCGCCGGCGAGCCAGCGGCGAAGCCGCTCTTCGAGTCCGGCGCCGCCCAGGCAGCGCGTGTGGTGCTCGAACACGCCGGCCACCCGTCCGTCGAGGGCCAGCAGGCAGACGGTGTGGCCGTTGCCGACGTTCACGAGCACGGCGTCGGTGGCGTCCTCCGGCAGCGCGCCGTAGAGCGCCGCCGGGCCGGTGTCGGCGACGAGCGCCGGCCCGTCGCCGGCGAGGCTCGCCGCCGCCTCGGCCGCCGCGGACAGGCGCGTGAACGCGGGGGGTGTCGCAGCGGCGTCGTAGAAGAGATCGCCGATGGGCCGCCGCTCGCTGACGGCGCGCTCCCAGAAGGCGAAGCGGAAGACGCGGTTGGAGCCGCCCGGGCAGAAGCCGTGGTCCTGGACGGCGACGGCGATGGCGTCGAACTCCGGGTCCGCCCCGAGGAGCGCCAGCGCCTCACGCAGCGCCGCGCCGTCGAGATCGCCGCTGCGCACGTCCGCGGCGGCGCCGGGGGGGAGGCGCCGCAGCACTTCGGCGGCGGCGCCCTCGCCCACGACGCGCGCGCCCATGGCGCGCACCTCGTCCAGGTCGTCGGCGAACGTGGAGGCCGCCGTCTCGGTGGCGACGAACGAGAGGCCGGCGGCGAGGTGCGCCTTCATCGCCGCCCCGACGGCGCCGCCGCCCATGACCGGCCCGCGGAAGACGACCGTCCGGCCGCCGTCCGTGGCGGCGGCGATGCGCGCGCCGGCGATCCGCGTCGGCGACGGCACGACGAGCTTCACGGCGTTCTCGAGCGGCTCGCCCGGGCGCGTGAGCAGGATGTCGCTGGTCCCGGCGCCCACGTCGACGGCGAGGATCCTCGAGGTCTGCGCGTGCTGCCGCATGTCGCGGCTCAGCCGGGCCGGCGTGCGGGAACGTCGCTGAAGCGGAGCTTCCAGACGTTCTTCATCGCCTCGACGACGATGTCGTTGCACATCTTGCTCTCGCCGACCTTGCGGTCGACGAAGATGATCGGCAGTTCCACGACCGTGAAGCCCATCTTGTAGGCGCGGTAGGTCATCTCGATCTGAAAGCCGTAGCCGGCGGTGTCGATGGCGTTGAGGTCGATGGCCTCGAGGACGCTCCTGCGAAAGCACTTGAACCCGCCGGTGAGGTCGCGCAGGGGCAGTCCGAGGATGGTCTGCGCGTACAGACAACCGCCGCGGCTGATGACCTTGCGCGAGAGCCCCCAGTTCTCGACCCCGCCGCCCTTGACGTAGCGCGAGCCGAGCACGAGGTCGGCGCCCTGGTCGATCAGGCGCAGGAAGTGGG
>CAYTRM010000504.1:0-1980 GCA_964440225.1 uncultured Thermoleophilia bacterium
TGCCCGGCATGCCGACCGGCAAGCGCGTCGCCGTCATCGGCGCCGGCCCCGCCGGCCTGGCGGCGGCCTGGTTCCTGACCGAACGCGGCAACCAGGTCACCGTCTACGACGCCAACGAGAAGGCCGGCGGCTCGCTCCGCTACAGCATCCCCGAGTTCCGCCTGCCGGAGAAGGTCGTCGACAAGGGGCTCGCGCCGCTGTGGCAAGCCGGCGTGCGCTTCGTCGGCGAGTCGGAGCTCGGCTACGAGGTCGATCCCGACGGGCTCTTCGACGCCGGGTTCGACGCCGTCGTGATCAGCGTCGGCACGTGGGAGGAGCCCAAGCACATCCTCCCCGGCGACGACGCCGCGCTCCGCGGCCTCGAGCTGCTGCGCCGCGCCCGCGAGGGCCGCGCGGTCAAGTTCACACAGAAGGTCGCCGTGATCGGCGACGGCATCACCGCCCTCGATGTGGCGCGCACCGCACGGCGCAAGGGCGCCAAGCAGGTCGTCGTCATCGCCCAGCACGACGCCGAGAGCATCCCGGCCGGCGCGCGCGAGCTCGCGGCCGCGCTCGAGGAGGGCGTCAAGTTCGAGTTCGGCACCCTCGCCAAGAAGGTCAAGACCAGGTCCGGCAAGGCCCAGGGCGTGGAGTGCGTGCGCGTCGTGCGCGAGAAGGGCCGCACCAAGGAGGTCCGCGGCTCGCGCTTCGAGGTGGCCGCCACAACCGTCGTGCTGGCCACCGGCTACGCGCCCAAGCTCGGAGACAGCGCCGACTACCTGCCGCTCTCCGACGGCGTCCGGCTGCTGGCGAACCACTACACCGGGCGCACGCCCGAAGACGGCGTGTTCGCGGCCGGCGACGCCAGCACCGGACCGAAGTCCGTCATCCACGCCGTCGCCGGCGGCAAGCGCACGGCGCTCGCCGTGGACGCCTGGCTCCGCGGCGAGGACCTCGAAGAGCTCGAGGAGAACCTCGCCGTCTTCGCCGGCCTCCCCTACCTCGAGCAACTCAAGGACGAGGAGCGGCTGGGCGAGCTCGGCCTGCGCCTCGCCGAGCGCAGCCCCGTGTGGCTCAAGATGGGCGCGAGCGCCGATCCTGCGGCTCGCGCCACCATGCCCAAGGTCGGCAAGGTCAAGCGCCTCTCGGCGACCGACGTCGAGGTCGAAAAGGGCTACAGCCTCGCCGCGGCCCGCTCCGAGGCGATGCGTTGCCTGCAGTGCGAGTGCCCGAGCAACGGCGCCTGCGACCTGCAGCGGCTCGGGGTGGAGTACGGCGTCACCGACAACGAGCTCGCCGTCAAGGGCGGTCTCGTGCGCAAGGTCGAGGCGCAGTACGAGCACCCCTTCATCCGCCGCGACATGGACCGCTGCATCGCCTGCGGGAAGTGCGTGCGCGTGTGCCGCGACGTCGCCGGCCCGGCCTGCTACGACTTCACCGGCCGTGGCTTCACCATCAACGTCGACACGCCGTACGGCGAGTCGCTCCAGCTCGCCGACTGCATCTCGTGCGGGCGCTGCGTCACCTCGTGCCCGACCGGCGCGCTCACCTTCAACGAGCGTGAGCTCAGTTCGTTCCGCGTCGACGAGAGTCGCTGCATCCTGTGCCACGAGTGCGTGGACGTCTGCCCCGTCGACGCCCTCAAGGAGACCAACCACTTCGAGGACGCACGCACGAAGTGGCTTGAGCTCGTCGCCCAGGGCAGCCAGCTGGCCGGCGGTCACCGCATGTGCGCCGGCTGTGGCGCGCCGATCGTCGTCCGCCAGGTGCTCATGGGCACCAGCGACCCCGTCGTCGTCAGCGCCGCCACGGGCTGCCTCGAGGTGAGCACGACGATCTACCCGTACACCTCGTGGAAGGGCAGCTACATCCACACCGCCTTCGAGAACGCCGCCGCGACCCTGAGCGGCGTCGAGACCGCCTACCGGGCCCTCAAGAAGAAGGGCGAGCTGGAGGAGAACGTCAAGTTCATCGCCTTCGGCGGCGACGGCGGCACCTACG
>CAYTRM010000505.1:0-528 GCA_964440225.1 uncultured Thermoleophilia bacterium
CTGGTGGCCGGGTTGTCGCAGTCCGCCCTCTGGCCCGGCCTCTCGTGGTGGGGTCTCGTGACGTCCTTCACCGTCCTCCTGCTCACCGCCCTCTTCAGAGGCCTGTACGGGCGTCGCTACTCGCGACACCGGGCGCGCAAGGTCCTCTCGGCGTGGATGATCGCCTTTGTCGTCTCATCCGCGCTCATGCTGCTCGTGGACCCCGACGGCCTGGGAGCGCGGCTCGTGGCCGTGTGGCTGCTGGCCTGCGCGCTCTCGCTCGCCGGCCGCTGGGTCTTCGACGCACTGCTGGCGCTCAAGTACGGCCCCGAGGGCGAGTGCCCGGGAGTGTTGCTGCTGGGCAGTCTCGACGCGTGCACGGCGGCCCTCCCCACCCTGGCCGTGCTGCCGCCGGAGGGTCGCGTCTCGGTCGTGGGCCTGGTGGTGCCGCAGCCGGCGGATCCGGCAGGAGACCCGGCAGCGGACCCGGCAGCGGACCCGGCAGCGGGTCTGGCAGCGGGTCCGGCAGGAGTGCTGGCATCGGGTCTG
>CAYTRM010000505.1:628-1979 GCA_964440225.1 uncultured Thermoleophilia bacterium
GCAGCGGACCCGGCAGCGGGTCCGGCAGGAGTGCCGGCAGCGGGTCTGGCAGGAGACCCGGCAGCGGGTCCGGCAGCGGGTCTGGCAGCGGACCCGGCAGCGGGTCCGGCAGGAGTGCCGGCAGCGGGTCTGGCAGGAGTGCCGGCAGCGGGTCCGGCAGGAGACCCGGCAGCGGGTCTGGCATCCTGCACGGTATGGCTCTCGTCGCCGATTCTGCCTCCGGGCGGCACGGCGGGCCTGCCCGCGGAGGGCGCGCGCCCCTTGCCTCCCGTGGTCGCGGAGCCGGCCGCGCTGCGCGAGGCGTTGCAGAGCACCGGCGCCGCCCAGGTGATCATCGCCGATCCGGCGGCGCTCAACGGCCAGATGCGCGGCGTCATGGACGCGTGCCGCGCGAGCGGCGCCGCGCTCAAGGTAGTGGCCACGGACCTCCACCTCGACGGCCCCGCCGGCGGGTACATCCCGGGGCTGGACTGCCCCCTCTACGTGGTCCAGCCCAAACCCGCCGGGTGGACCAGCTACCTCGTCAAGCGGGTGCTCGACCGCGTCGTCGCGGCGATCCTGCTCCTCGTCCTCAGCCCGCTTCTGCTCGTGGTCGCGGCGCTCGTCAAGCTCACCTCGCGCGGCCCCGTCTTCTTTGTCGGTCAGCGCGTGGGACTCGGGCAGCGGCCCTTCCGCCTCTACAAGTTCCGCACCATGGTGGCCGGCGCGCACGAGGCGCAGGCCGAGCTGGAGTCCTGCAACGAGGCTGACGGCGTCCTCTTCAAGATCCACGACGACCCGCGGATCACAAGGCTCGGCCGCGTACTGCGGCGCCTGAGCATCGACGAACTGCCGCAGCTCTTCAACGTGCTCAAGGGCGACATGAGCCTCGTCGGCCCCCGCCCCCTGCCGTTGCGCGACTGCGAACTCATGGAAGAATGGCACAAGCGCCGCCACGTCGTCCTCCCCGGCATCACCGGGCTGTGGCAGGTGAGCGGCCGCAGCGATCTGGGCTTCACCGACATGGTCGAGCTGGACCTGCGCTACATCGAGACCTGGACGCTGCGCAGCGACGCGCGCATCGCGTGGCTGTCCGCGGGGGCCGTGCTCCATACCCGCGGCGCGTACTGACGGGTGACGGCAACGACGCGGGAGGACGCAGCATGACGACGTCGGACCTCGAGGACGAAGCATGACGACGTCGGTGGTGACGGGCGGCGCCGGGTTTCTGGGCTCGCACCTCTGCGAGTACCTGCTCGCCCGCGGGCAGCGGGTGATCTGCCTCGACAACCTCGACACGGGCACGCTCGAGAACATCGAGCACCTGCGCGACGACGGCTTTGAGTTCCGCGCCGTCGACGTGAGCGAGCAC
>CAYTRM010000506.1:0-1975 GCA_964440225.1 uncultured Thermoleophilia bacterium
ATGCTGCAGCCGGGCCTTGACGCTGGCCAGTATGCCGCCGATCTCCACGGCGGCGTCGCCGTTACCGGCCGCCTGCACGTGGTACGGGACGATGGTCATCTCTTCGGAGACATCGCCGTACTTGCGCCCCATGAAGCGCTTGATCGAGAACACCGTGTTCTCGGGGTTCGTGACCGCCTGACGCCTGGCGACGCTCCCGACGAGACGCTCACCGCTCTTCGAGAACGCAACGACGGACGGGGTCGTGCGTCCGCCCTCGCTGTTGGGGATGACGGTCGGCTCGCCACCCTCGAGTACGGCCATCGCGCTGTTGGTCGTACCCAGGTCGATGCCGATTACTTTGGCCATGAAAACTCCTCCCTGCGGGATTACTCTGATGGGAATCATAAAAGTTGAGTCTGTACGTGTCAACTTTGTTCCCGGACACCCCGCCGTCCAAACGCGTCTCGCGACCACCCGGCGGGACGGGCGCCACGATCGGCGTCGCCGCCGATCACGGGCGCCGTCCGGCCAACGGAGCCGGGCTTCGCGCGTGCGCGTGTGGAGCAGAAGCAGGGCGGAGGGAGCGGAGGGACCACGAGGCGCGGAGCGCGCGGTACACGCCTACGTAACACTACGTAACGTTTGCTAACACGCTCGAAATCCTGTATACCTCCTCGGGTAAGCCGGAATACCCCTGCGGGTGCCGGCTTGCGGGTTGCACACCATGGGGACACGACGCATCGACATCTGGCGAACTCCACCGTTCGCGCCGGTTTACGACCGCGCGACGGCCGCTTCGCGCCTTGCGCTCCCCCACCCCCTGCACGAATACCGCCTCTCGTCGCCCGGGCTTCGCGAGGCGTGTTCGACCCATCGATCCGCTTCGGGAGGGGAGGTGATTCTGTGAGAGCGGACAAGCTTACCCATCCCGTAAGGACCACCAAGGAGGTGTTCATGACCAAACGCCTGTTCAGCGTAGCCGTCGTCGTGGGTGCCTTCTTCGTGCTGGCGGTGCCGGCGCTGGCCTTCAACGGCTTCCGCGACACCTACGTGCTCACCGGCTACTGCAGCACGTGCCACTACGACGGCGGCCTCGCGCAGCCGGTCTACGACGAGTGGGCCGAGACGGCGCACTCCCGCACCCAGACGTACGCCATCTCTCGCGGCGCGGGTTGCGCCACGTGCCACGTGGGCAACTACTCGCCCGCGAAGCACATCCCGACGGTTTCCGGCTCGTACGGCTTCCCAACCGAGGTCGTCGGCACTCAGGGATCCGGCATGAGCGGATTCAGCGAGAACTTCGTCGGGTGCTCTTCCTGTCACGTCGGCGTCAACACAGGCCCGAACGCGACCATCAACGACATCTTCGGCAGCGACCCGGCCAACACCGGCCACATCGCCCCGACGCAGAACATGGCCAACGCCGACATCTGCGGGCAGTGTCACGCCCGGTACTCGGCCACGGTCGCCTCGTACGACTCGTGGACCTGGCCGACGGCGTCGCCGTCTCCGGTCGCCACGACGGTCAATCCGCAGGGCACGCTGGGTGACTTCAACCCGCTCGGCGCGGCTCCCGGCTGGACTCCCGATCCCATCACCGACTACCTGGATGTCGCGACCAAGGACAACCCGGTCGGCAATGAGTTCTGGGAGGGCGGCCAGAGCGCCAAGGCTCACGGCGAAGGCGCCGTGCAGTACGAGGAGTGGATGGTCGAAGGTCACGCAGGCGCCCTCACGGGCCTCACGAGCCAGCCGTTCTGGGCCTTCCTGCCGGAAGACACCAAGAAGGGCTGCCTCGAGTGTCACTCCACCGACTTCGTCATGATGGAGGAGGCCGGCGAGACTCCGGCGAGCACCGACGCCAAGTACGGCGTCACCTGTGTGGGCTGCCACAAGCCGCACGAGGAGGGCTCGCAGCACGCCGTCTGGAACGAGGAGAAGAACCCTCAGCTCAAGATGTCGCGCCAGAAGCTCTGCGTCACCTGCCACAACG
>CAYTRM010000507.1:0-1974 GCA_964440225.1 uncultured Thermoleophilia bacterium
AGATGGACCTGCGCCCCGCCTTCGCCGCCGCCGCGCGCGCGGGCGCAGGACCCTTGACCACGGACGGCGTTCACTTCACGGACGCCGGCGCCGAGACCGTGGCCGGCGCGTTCGCGGCCGTCATCCGGGAACTCGAGGCCGAGGAGGCGGGCACATGAGGCCCCTGCACAGGATCGCCGTCGCCGTCGTCACCGTGGAGGCCGTCGCCGCCGCCTGGTCGTTCCTCTTGCTGCCGCGCCTGCGTCGCTGGGGCGCGACCGATGAAGAGGCGTCACGCGCGCTGCCCGGCGACGACCTTGTCGACGAGCCCGTCTATACGACGACCCACGCCGCCACCATAGGCGCGCCGGTCGCCGTCGTCTGGCCCTGGCTCGTCCAGATCGGCCAGAACCGCGGCGGCTTCTACAGCTATGACGTCCTCGAGAACCTGCTGCGTCTGAAGATCCACAGCGCCGACGTCATCCACCCCGAGTGGCAGGGACTCCGCGCCGGTGAAGACTACGTGACGCTCGACCCGGACGAGTACATGAAGATGACCATCGCCGTGCTGGAACCGGAACGTGCCTTCGTGATCCGCAGCGGAGCGCCCGGCGAGCCGCCGCAGACGCCGGGCAGCTTCTTCCGCGGCGAGCTCGCCTGGTCCTGGGGGTTCTACGTCGAGCCGCTCGACTCGCGCACCACGCGCCTGATCGTGCGCTCCCGCGCCGCCTGGCGGCGAACGGCCGCCGCCGTCTGCGCGCAGGTCTTCGGCCTCGAGCCCGCGCACTTCATCATGGAAGAGGGCATGCTGCGCGGCATCCGCGACCGTGCCGAGCGAGCCGCCCACGGCGGCGACCCCGTCGCCACAGTGGGCGGCTGACGCACTCTCCGCCGCCGACTACCTCGGCGGGGGTACGCGCCGAGAAGCGGCGGTGAGACCGGGAGTCGCTGTCGCCTCCCGCCCCCGGCGGCCTCACGTACCCCCGCCGGTGGACCGTCTTCCCGCTGGGGTAGAGCGGCGCTCCCCCTGCGGTGGCCCGAGGGTGGGCCGCATGTCCCTCCAGCGCGTTCACCGATTCACCACCAGTGGGCGATTCGCCCCTCACTGCCGCCCCGTAGCCTCTCTTCAACGACTCAACCAGGAGGAGAGCGACATGCAGCCGACCACCACACGAGAGCGTGAGCAGCTCGCCCAGGCGAGTGACACCCTCGCTCAGCTCGAGCGCCAGTTCAACGGCGAGCCCCGGCGCGCGGAGCGCGACGAGAGCCGCGCGGTCGTGACCGCTCGCGGCCTCAGCCGCACTTACGGCAAGGGCGGTGCGAAGGTCCACGCCCTTCGCGATGTCGACATCGACATCACCCAGGGCCGGCTCACGGCCATCATGGGCCCATCGGGCTCCGGCAAGAGCACGCTCATGCACATCCTCGCCGGCCTCGACCAGCCCACCAGCGGCCGCGTCGGCATCGACGGCGTCGAGATCACCCGGCTCAAGGAGAAGAAGCTGACGCAGTTGCGCCGCGACAAGATCGGCTTCATCTTCCAGAGCTTCAACCTGCTGGCGACCCTGACCGCGGATGAGAACATCGTGCTGCCGCTCTCTCTGGCGCGGCGCCGCGCCGACGAGGCCTGGAGGCGGACGGTCATCGAGGCCGTCGGCCTGACCGACCGCCTCACCCACCGCCCGGCGGAGCTCTCCGGCGGCCAGCAGCAGCGCGTCGCCGTCGCCCGGGCGCTCATCACCAAGCCGGCCGTGCTGTTCGCCGACGAGCCCACGGGCAATCTCGACTCCCGCACCGGCGGCGAGGTCCTCGACCTCTTGCGCCGCAGCGTCGACGAGTTCGGCCAGACCGTGATCATGGTCACGCACGACGCAGGCGCCGCCAGCATCGCCGACCGCGGCGTGTTCCTCAAGGACGGCCGCATCGTCCTCGACCAGGACCGCATGAGCCGCGACGAGATCTACGACACCATCAAGAACCTCGAGACCGCGCCGG
>CAYTRM010000508.1:0-1972 GCA_964440225.1 uncultured Thermoleophilia bacterium
AAGATTTATCACTTCACCGTTCGCTTTTTCGATGCACGCCAACTTTATTATCATCTCTATGACATCGTTCACGTAAGTGAAACAGCGCACCTGCTCTCCATTGCCATATACCGGCATCGGCTCATTCTTCATCGCGAATTTGAAGAAACGCGGTATCACCATGCCGTATCTTCCGAGCTGACCCGGGCCGACGAGCACATGAGGCGCTCGCCGAGTTCCTCGGCGCTCATCTCGAGGCTGAAGACCGCGACGGACTGCTTGCCCTCGAGGGCGACGTGCTGCGCGATGTTGAGCGCGAGGCTCGTCTTGCCCACGCCGGGGCGCGCCGCGAGCACGATGAGGTTGGCCTTCTGGAAGCCGCCGGTGAGCTTGTCGATGCCCTCGAAGCCCGTGGCGACGCCGGTGACACCGCGCTCACCGTCCATGGCGTTGAGGTGCTCGAAGTTGCGCACCAGCACCTGCTTGATGTGCTCGAACTCGCCGACGCTGCGCTGCTGCTGGATGGCGAAGACCTTCTGCTCGCAGCGGTCGAGCAGGTCGTGCGTGTCGCCGGGGTGCTGGTAGCCGAGCTCGGCGATCTCGTTGCCGACCCGGATGAGCGAGCGGAGCACGCTCTGCTCGCGCACGATGCCGGCATAGTGGGCGGCGTTGGCCGCCGCCGGCACGAACTCCGCGAGTGTGTGCACAAACTCGCGCCCCCCGGCGCGCTCGAGCATGCCGTCGCGCTCCAGCTGGGCGCTGAGCGTCACGACGTCGACTTCCTCGCTGCGGTCGAAGAGTGTGAGCACCGAGCGGTAGATGAGACGGTGTGTGTCGCGGTAGAAGTCGTCGGCGGTGACCACTTCGGCGACCGCCGTGATCGCGTTCGGGTTGACCAGCATGGCGCCGAGCACCGACTGCTCCGCCTCGAGATTGTGGGGCGGAAGGTGCGGACTGGCTGGTGGCTCGATGCGCTCGACTGCCATGCTGCTCCCGAGTGGTTCGCGGTGCTGGGGTCTCGGAGTCTATGCGACCCAACGGGGTGATGGTAGCGCAACGTCGGGACGGCGCGCCGCCACCGCGGTGAAGGGGGCGAGCCTCTGCGAGTCGCGATCGCCCGGCCTGCGGTCAGCCCAGGGAATCACTGTGGCACGACGCCCCGCCGGCGTCCGTCCAGGCGGTTGTCTCAAGGGCGATCCACGCTCGATGGACACCGTCTTTCGCAGACTCCATATCCACCCTCTGCGAACCTGGTGGTACAGTCTTACGCAGAAGTCGACTGCTGCAGCAGAGGTCTTCGCTCTACTGCAGAAATGCAGTTAGGCTCAACCCCGGAGGGCCAGCGGTGAGCCGGACGATGCGCAAGGTCATGTGGGTGTTCTTCGCGATCGCGGTCGCATGGGGCGTCGCGATGCTCATCCTGGACAGCGGCGGCTCGTCGTTCGAGTCGCTCTTGGGCTACCTCTTCGGCGGCATGGCCTTCATCGTGGTCGCCGTCGTCCTCGGCGTCGTCAGCATCGTCTCGGCCATCCGCCAGCGCACGCGCTTCACGCGCGTATTCCCACTGCCTTACGTGCTCCTGATCGCCTTCCTCGCCCTGGTGTTCGTCGGCGTCAGCCTGAACGGCGCCCTCTGGCTACGCCTCCAGACCAGCCGCGGTCCGCTCGAGGCGGTGGCCGCCAAGGTGCAGGCGGGCGCGACGCCGCAGACGCCGCTGCGCGTCGGCAGCTTCCGCGTGCGCCATATCGACACCGCCGGCGACTCGGTGCGCTTCATCATCGGCGAGTCGCTCCTGGACGACCTCGGCATCGCCTACAGCCCGAGCGGAGAGCCTCCCGACCTGGGCGAGGACAGCTACCAGCACTTCGGCGGCGACTGGTGGCTCTGGCGGCACAGCTGGTGAGGCCGATGCTCCTCCACGCGCAGGGTTCTGGTGAACCTAACAAGCGGATCTTGGTGTCACTCTTCCTCTCGTGGGATTCCTGAGCAGCCT
>CAYTRM010000509.1:0-1971 GCA_964440225.1 uncultured Thermoleophilia bacterium
GCTGGTCGCTGCTCGAGGGTCTGGGCTCGGCGCTCATGATCCCAGCGATCTTCGCCATCGTCGGCACCATCTTCCCGGCGGGCAAGCCGCGCGTCTCGGCGTTCGCCGCCGTCGGCGCGATGGCCGCCATGGGCGCGGCGCTGGGGCCGCTGGTCTGCGGATTCGTCACCACCTACCTCACGTGGCGCGTCTCGTTCCTGATGGAGGTCGTCATCGTCCTCGCCACGCTCGCCCTCTCCACGCGCATCAAGGTGCCCAAGCAGCCGCGGCCCAAGGCGAGGCTCGACTACCTCGGCGCCTTTCTCTCCGCGCTCGGGCTGGCGCTCATCGTGCTCGGCGTGCTGCAGGCGAGCAGGTACGGCTGGACGGCCGCCCGCGTGCCCATGCTCGGCTGGGGCAGGACGCTGATCCCCGAGGGAGGCATCTCGCCGGTGATCCCCTTCGTCGTCGCCGGCGTCGTCGTGCTCGTCGGCTTCGCGCTCTGGGAGAGGCACATGCTCCGCGCCGGCAAGGACGCGCTGCTCAACATCGGCATGCTGAAGAACCGCGCGGTGCTGTTCGGCCTGCTGGCGATCATCGCCTTCATGTTCATGCAGGCCGGCTTCCTCTTCGTCGGCCCGGTGTTCATGCAGATGGCCCTCGGCTACTCCGCCTTCCACAGCGGCCTGCTGATCCTGCCGATGACGATCATGATCATCATCGTCGCCACGCGGGTGAGTAAGCTGACCCAGATCGTGGCGCCCAAGCTCATCGTGCAGATCGGCATGCTCACCTTCGTCGCCGGCATCTTGCTGGTCGCCATGGAGCTCAAGGCGACCGCCGAGCAGTGGGCGTTCCTGCCCGGCATGATCGTCGCCGGCATCGGCATCGGCCTGATCAACGCGCCCCTGATGAACATCACCCAGGGCGCCGTGCCGGCCAAGGAGCAGAGCGAGATCTCCGGCCTCTCGCGCGCGATGAGCAACCTCGGCGGCGCCTTTGGCACCGCGGTCGCCGGCGCCGTGCTCATGAGCACCCTGATCGCGACGTTCAGCGGCGCGGTGCAACAGTTCAACGGCATCCCGCAGAGCGAGAAGGCCCGCGTCATCCACGACCTGCGCAAGGACGCGCAGACGGTGAGCAACGCGCAGGTGGCGGCCTACCTCAAGGGCAAGAGCGAGCCGGCGCCGCTGGTGGAGAAGTTCGTCCAGTTCAACCAGGACGCGCGCAACAAGGGACTGCAGAACGCGCTGATCGCGATCGGCGTCCTCGGCCTGTTCGGCTTTGTGATGAGCTGCTTCCTGCCGGGCGGCAAGACGAAGAAGCCGGCGGCGGAGCCGGAGGCGAACGCGCCGCCGGCGTCGGCGTAGCCCGTCACGCCCGCTCTTCGCCGCTCTCGAAGGGCACGGCGCACTCGGGGCCGAGACAGCCGGCGGTCACCGCTTCGGCGCCGGGGACTTCGGCGCCGGGAGCCTCAGCGCCGGGCACCCCGGCGCCTCCGGCCGTCCCGGCCGACGTGGCGGAGACGGCCGTCGCGGCGGGTCCCGCGGGCTGCGCCCGCTCCGCCCGCCGCGCAGCAGCGAGCAGCGGCACGGCGGCGATCTGGAGGGCGCCGCCGACGAGCCAGGCGAACGGGATCGACACGGCCCGCGACAGGTAGCCCAGGCCGAGCTGCCCGGCGGTCATGCCGGCGTCGCCGAACAGCGCGTCGAGCGAGATGATCGTCGCGCGCTGCCCGGAGGGGATGTGCGCGTTCAGCCAGCCCTGCTTGACCGGCATCGAGATGCCGAAGGCCGCGGTCGAGACCAGGTAGAGCGGCACCGCGATCCAGAACTGCTGCACCAGCGCGGCGCCGACGATCGCCGCCGTCGAGACCCCGGTGCACGCCATCAGGATCGTGCCCCTGTCCGGCACCCACTTCGTGATCCTCCCGACCACGGCGTTGCCGAGGATCTGCGTGAGGCCGACCAACGCGGCGATCACACCCGTCAC
>CAYTRM010000510.1:0-1968 GCA_964440225.1 uncultured Thermoleophilia bacterium
AACCCGGTCGTCCATTGCTCCACGAACTCCCGGTCGTGCAGGTCCTCCTCGATTACGACGTGGATGACGCCCAGCGCGAGCGCCAGGTCGGACCCCGGGCGCAGCTTCGCCCAGACGTCCGCCCTCTGGGCGTACACCGTGTCGACCGGGTCGACGGCGATGAGCTTCGCGCCCGCCGCCAGCGCCCGCTCCATCGCGACGTGGCGTGGCGGGTTCGTGGCCAGCGGGTCGGAGCCCCAGACGAGGATGCACGCCGGCTCGTGCTCGTAGTCTCCGCGCGCGTCGAAGCCGTAGGTCATGCGCGAGGCGTACACCTGCGGCACCCAGCAGATGTGCGAGGTCGAGAGGGCGTTGGGCGAGCCGAAGACGTTGGCGAGGCGCGCCAGGTAGCGATCCTGGTAGCCCTTCGCCACGCCACGGATGAAGGCGACGCTCTCGGGCCCGTCGGAGGCCTTTGCCCTGCTCAAGCCGTCGGCCACCGCCTCGAGAGCGTCGTCCCACGAGAGCTGCTCCCAACGTCCTTCGCCGCGCGCGCCGACTCGCCTCAGCGGGTGGGTGAGGCGGCCGGGACTGTCGAGGTACTCTAGCGAGGCGCGGCCTCTGCGGCAGATCACGCCGCGGCTCCCCGGATGTTCCGGATCGCCCTCGATGGAGACGGGCCTGCCGTCCTTGATCTCTATGCGCACGCCGCACCCGGCCGTGCAGAGGGTGCAGGTGCTGCGGACGATCCCGTCCGGATGATCGCTCATGCGGTGTCTCCTCGTCTCACGATGCTCACAGGCCGTCCGCCGCGGACGTCACGATCCTGTCCAGTGCTCCACAGACCTCTTCGGGCAGCGGGTCGGGCACGATCTCCGTCTCCCACAGCGCGGCCGCTCTCTCGGCGGCGCGCTCCACGGCGTCCTTGGCTCCCTGCGCCTCCCACGCGGCGTAGGGGGCCGTGTTCAGCAGGAGTGGCAGGTGGATCTCCTCCCGGTATTCTTCCCTCGTGTGCTGTGCTCCCAAGTAGTCGGCCGGCGCCGGCCCCACGCTGCGGATCAGGTCGAGCGCCAGCGACCGGTCGTCCACGCGGATGCCGCGCAGGTAGCGTCTGGTCGTCGCGATGAGCTCGTCGGCCAGGAGCAGCTGGGGATAGGCGTACACGCAGTCCATCGACAGGCCGCCCGAGAACGAGACTATGCCGCCGCCATCTTGGGCGAGCAACGGCGCCTGCATCCCGGTTTGCATCCCGTTCTGCCAGCCGGCGGTGTTGCCCGTGACCATCGGGCACGCCGACCAGAACGGGATGTCGTACCGGCGCAGCAGCCTTGCCGCGGCGTTGCAGAGGAGGACTCCCTCGATGCCCGTGTAGACGCTGCCGCTCCGCATGTCCATGAGCATCGCCGAGAAGCCGGCGATGATCGGCGTCCCGGGGCCGACCGTCTGCGCCAGCACGATCTCGGCCAGGACCTCCGCGAGCGCGACGACCAGCGTTCCTGCGAGTGTCGCCGGCCCGTTGGCTCCCGGGGTCGGGCCGCTCCAGCACAGGCACGGCCAGCGCCGCTCGGCCCACAGCATCAAGGCCTCGCACATGTTGTCCGGCAGTGACAGAGGCGAGACCGGGCCGATGGCGTTCATGAAGGGCCGGCCGGCGGCGTCCGCCAGCTCGAGTTGCACACGCTTGTCGACGCCGACGCCGATGGGGCCGCAGCCGACGATGGGCTTGCGGCCGTACTTGAGAGCCTCGGCCAGGATGTACTCGCCGGTGAGCTGCCGGGGGCAGTCGGCGACGGCCAGCGGCGAGTTGAGTACGTCGATGCCGGCGACATGGTCGATGAAGGTCACCAGTTCGGCCACGTCGGCGAGCACGGCCGGGCGCTGCCTCCCGGACGCTCGATCCATGATGCTGCCGCCGCCCGAGACGGTGAAGGCGACGTGCTCGGGGTCGAGCAGGACGTCGTCCTCGGGCGTGCGCCCGCTGTGGACGAA
>CAYTRM010000511.1:0-1948 GCA_964440225.1 uncultured Thermoleophilia bacterium
CGTCGTCGCGCCGATGCACTGCAGCTCGCCGCGCGCCAGCATCGGCTTCATCATGTTGGAGGCGTCCATGGCGCCCTCCGCGGCGCCGGCGCCCACCACCGTGTGCAGTTCGTCGATGAAGAGGATGACGTCCCTGGACCGCTGGATCTCGTCCAGCGCGCCCTTGAGCCGCTCTTCGAACTCCCCGCGGTACTTGGCGCCGGCGACCATGCCGCCGAGGTCGAGCGCGAGCACGCGCTTGCCGCGCAGCGACTCGGGGACGTCGCCGTCCACGACCTTCTGCGCGAGGCCCTCGGCGATCGCCGTCTTGCCCACGCCGGGCTCGCCGATCACGACCGGGTTGTTCTTGGTCCTGCGGCTGAGCACCTGGATGACGCGCTTGATCTCCTCGTCGCGACCGATGACGGGGTCGAGCTTGTCGTCGGCGGCCAGCGCCGTGAGGTCGCGGGTGTACTTGCCGAGCATGCTCTCGCCGGTCGCCTGACCCTCGTAGTCCACGCCGGTGGCGCGGATCTGCTGCAGGGCCTTCATCACGCCCTCTTCGGTCAGGCCGAGGTCGCGAAGCGTCGCGCCGCCGGGCCCGTCGCCCTCGAGCATGACGCCGAGCAGGAGGTGCTCGGTGCCGACGAAGGCGTCGCCCATGGCCTGCGCCTTCTGCGCCGCGATGTCGAGCGCGGCTTTCGCCCGCGGCGTGAGGTAGAGCTGGTCGGCGTCGCCCCCGGGGCCGCCGACGCGGCCCGCCCCGGCGGTCTGCAGGTAGTGGTTGGCGCGCGCCATGGCCACACCCTTGTCGACGCCGAGGAGGTTGAAGACCTGCTCGACCACGCCGCCCGGCAGGCTCAGCACACCGATCAGCAGGTGCTCGGTCCCGAGCTGGTTGCCCGGACCGCGGCGCACGATGCCCTGCGCCGTCTCGAGCGCTTCCCGCGCCCGCTCGGAGAATCTGTTCATGTCCATGGGGATCCTCGCTCTGCTCTCGTACCGCCCGTCATACGCGCCGGCGGCGGCGGCCAAGCCGCACCATCTGACTGCTCGCGACGGGCACCAGCTCCAGGCGGTGCGAGCGCTCGACCCGATCGACCTCGCGACGCATCGCGAGAGCGGCCTCGTCGAGCCGCGTCTGCAGGCGCGCCATCTCGCGGCGCATGCCGGCCAGCTGCTGCTCCATCACCAGGACGCGCTCGACCCCCGCGAGATTCAGGCCCAGCTCCGTCAGCTCCTGGATGCGCTGCAACCGCTCGACGTCGCGGGGCGAGTAGCGGCGCGTGTTCTTCGCCGTCCTCTGCGGGTGCACCAGGCCGCGCCGCTCGTAGAGCCGCAGCGTCTGCGGGTGCATCCCGGCGAGCTCGGCCGCGACCGAGATCGAGTACAGCGGCATGTCTCCGTCGTCACGTCTCATCGCTCAGCCGTCGTCTCCGCGGGACATCTCGTCATTCCTCCGTCGAACGCGGATCGGGGAAGGTCGCCGCGAGCTTCTCGAACAGCTGCTTCTGCTCCTTGGTCAGCTTGGAAGGCACCTCGACCCGCACCTTGACGAGGAGGTCGCCGTGTCCGCCCTTGAGCTTGGCCATGCCTTTGCCGCGCAACCGGAGGGTACGGCCGTCCTGGGTGCCGGCGGGGATCTTGAGCGACACCCTGCCGCCGCCCGGGGTCGGGACCTTGACGCTCGCGCCGAGCGCCGCCTCGGCGACGGTGACCGGCACCTCGACGACGAGGTTGTCGCCGCGCCGCTCGAAGAGGTCGTCGGTCTCGACGTGCACGCGCACGTAGAGATCGCCGGCCGGCCCGCCGCGGAAGCCCGCCTCGCCCTTGCCCTTGATGCGGATCTTGCTGCCGTCCTTGACGCCGGCCGGCACCTTGACCTGGTACCGGCGGGTCTTGTGCTGGACGCCGCTCCCGTGGCACCCGGGGCACGGGCTCTCGATGATCGTGCCCTGCCCGTGGCAGC
>CAYTRM010000512.1:0-1938 GCA_964440225.1 uncultured Thermoleophilia bacterium
AACGTCGGGGACATCATCGGCGACCTCAACTCCCGGCGCGGCAGGGTGCTGGGCACGACCCCGCGCGGCCACAACAACGTGGTCGGCGCCGAGGTTCCGCTGTCGGAGATGCTGACGTACGCGCCCGACCTCACCTCGATGACGGGTGGACGCGGCGACTACCACATGGAGTTCCTGCGCTACGAGGAAGTCCCGGCTCACCTCACGCAGAAGATCGTCGACCAGGCTGCGCAGGACAAGGAAGACGCGCAGAAGGGCTGACGCCAGACCGTACAATTTTCCCCGCAAAGGTGGGCATTTTGTGCTCCTCCCATCGGTGGCGGGGTGTCTGGGGGCTGCGATAGAATGGGCGCAGCAACCCAACGGAGGTTCCCGTGACTGATATCGGCACCATGCGTGTGAAGAGCGGCCTCGCCGACATGCTCAAGGGCGGCGTCATCATGGACGTCACCAACGCCGAGCAGGCGAAGATCGCCGAGGACGCCGGCGCCTGCGCCGTCATGGCCCTCGAGCGCGTCCCCTCCGACATCCGCGCCCAGGGCGGCGTCGCGCGCATGGCCGACCCCACGAAGATCCAGGAGATCCAGGCCTGCGTCTCCGTCCCGGTGATGGCCAAGGCGCGCATCGGCCACTTCGTCGAGGCGCAGATCCTCGAGTCGCTCGAGGTCGACTACATCGACGAGAGCGAGGTGCTCACCCCGGCCGACGAGGCCAACCACATCAACAAGTGGAAGTTCGGCGTGCCCTTCGTCTGCGGCGCCGTCAACCTCGGCGAGGCGCTGCGGCGCATCAATGAGGGCGCCGCGATGATCCGCACCAAGGGCGAGGCCGGCACCGGCGACGTCGTCGAGGCGGTGCGCCACATGCGCACGATCATGGGCCAGATCCGTCACCTGCAGACGCTCGACCCCGACGAGCTCTTCGTCGTCGCCAAGGAACTGCCGGCCCCCTACGACCTCGTCAAGTGGGTCGCCGAGAACGGCAAGCTCCCGGTGGTCAACTTCTCCGCCGGCGGCATCGCCACCCCGGCCGACGCCGCGCTCATGATGCAGCTCGGCGCCGAGGGCGTCTTCGTCGGCAGCGGCATCTTCAAGAGCGAGGACCCCCAGGGCCGCGCCAACGCCATCGTCAAGGCGGCGACCAACTACCGTGACGCCGCCGTGCTCGCCGAGGTCAGCGTCGGTCTCGGCGAGGCGATGCCCGGCATCGACGCGGCGCGCATGCCCGAAGAAGCCAAGATCCAGCATCGCGGCTGGTGAGACCGGCGGCATCGTGACCACCGTCAACCGCACGCAGCGACTGGACTGGATCCTGTCGCCCGAGCCGGCGCTCGACCCTCGTGGTCCGGGCGCCGGCGTCGTCGTGGGCGTGCTCGCGCTGCAGGGCGACTTCCGCGAGCATCGCGCCATGCTCGAGGGCCTGGGCGCGCAGACGCGCGAGGTCCGCCGGGTGTCGGACCTCGCCGGCCTCGACGGGCTGGTCATCCCCGGCGGCGAGAGCACCACGATCGGCAAGCTCATGGAGACGTACGGCCTGGCCGACCCGATCCGGGAGTTCTCCGCGGCGGGAGGCGCCATCTACGGCACCTGCGCCGGACTCATCACGGTCGCTCGAGAGACGGTCGAGGGCACGCCGCCGACGCTGGGTATCATGGACATCGTCGCCCGCCGCAACGCGTTCGGCCGTCAGGTCCGCAGCTTCGAGGCCGACCTCACGGTGTCGGGAGTGGGAGGCGCCCCGGTCCGGGCCGTGTTCATCCGCGCTCCGTGGATCGAGAGCGCGGGGCCGTCCGTTGACGTACTCGCCAGGCATCGCGGCCACATCGTCGCCGCCCGTCAGGGAGCCACGCTCGTCACCGCGTTCCACCCGGAACTCACCGACGACAGTCGTCTGCACGAGCTGTTCATCACGATGATCCGCCGCCGGGATGGCGCGGAG
>CAYTRM010000513.1:0-1936 GCA_964440225.1 uncultured Thermoleophilia bacterium
CGAGCACGATCGGGGCGGCAGTCTCATGGAGCTCTACTTCCTTCGGCACGGACAGAGCGTACGGCGCTCGGAGTGGGACGGTGATGATGCGAGCCGACCCCTTACCGAGGCCGGCGTTTCCTCGCTGGCGCACGAAGCCTGGACTCTGGCGCGCCTGAAGGTCGCACCCGACGTGCTCATCACGAGCCCGATGGAACGCGCTCAGCGCACCGCTGAGATCGTGGCCCCGGCGCTCGGCCTCGAGGGCAAGCTCAGCACCGCGAGCAGCCTCGGCAAGGGCTTCGGCATGAAAGACCTCCGCCGCCTGCTGCGCGAGCATTCGCGCGCTGAGAGCATCATGCTCGTCGGCCACAACCCCGAATTCACTGCGATCATCCACAAGCTCACCGGAGCACACGTCGTCCTCAGCAAGGGCGGCGTCGCGTGCGTGCACCCGTCCACCAGGAAGTCCAGGAGCGCCGAGCTCGTGTGGCTGCTGCAGGCTCACGAGCTCGTCCGTCTGGCTCAGAACGACACGACGTCGAACGGGAGGACTCCACTGGAGGAGACTGACGCGCCGGCGCAGGAGTGAAGGGGTCGACGACCGCCGGGACTGGGCTTCCCTCGCGCCGGCCGGCGCAGGCGGGTTCGGGCAGCCGGGCAGAGAACTCCCCCGAGTGCGAGGCCGACCACCTCTCAAGGCTCTCGCCCGGTCGTCAGGATGCCAGGACGCGCCTCACGTCATCCTGACCCCGCAGGCCTGGATCGTCGTGGATGGCCTCATCCACCGCGACGATCTCACGCCGGAAGACCACGCGGTGGCCGCCGGCGCCGGCGTAGTCGAGCCACACGGGCACGCCGTCGATGGCCACGTCACCGTGCAGCATCCCGAAGCCCATGCTGCGATGGAAGTCGATCGACAGTGAGTTCGAGGGCGACGTGATGCTGCGCACGAAGCGGCGCCCGTTCATCTGTGCGGCGACGCAGAAGCGCTCGTACAGCCGGCGCCCGAGCCCCAGGCGGCGGTAGTCCGGGTGGACGCCGACGAAGTGCACGTAGGCCTCGTCCGGGTACGTCTGCGAGAGGAACCCGAGGAGGAAGCCGATGAGTTCCGCGTCGTTCTCGAGCACGAAGCTCGTCGGCGCGAAGTGCGAGAAGAACACGTGCGACAGTCTGGCGCCCATGGGCCGCCCGTCCCACCAGCAGTCGATGACGGCGAGCACGCGGTCATAGTCGAGCGGGTGGGCACTACGAAGCCGCATCTCGCGACGCCTTCCGCCGGGTTGATCCGTCGGGCCGCTCGACGAACCACGCGGGGCGGATCGAGAACAGCATCCGGCAGCGCTCCGAGCAGAAGAGGTAGGTACGGCCCTTCACCTCGGCGCTGAGCAGCGCCTGTTCACGGGTCAACTCCCGCCCGCAGACGGGATCACGCTCCACACGACATGGGGACTCGCCTGCTGTCTGCATCTCCGCTCCCATCTCCTCGCGACCTCACCCCTCGACCTTGCCGGGCGGCATCCCTACGATGAAGTGGTCATGTTCACGCGCGATGTGGCGCACGTCAGCAGAAGCGCAGCCGGTAGCGGTGGGCTCGTCGGGGGGCGGTCAACCCTCGCGCGCGGGAGCCACGACAGCCGCGTGAGGCTCGACGATCGCGTCGCCCGGCCCGCCGAAGCGCCTGGCGACGGCGTCCCAGTCGGTCTGCACGTCTTCGCTCTCGCAGGCGGGACAGCCGGGCCGGTAGTCGTCGGTCAGCAGCGAGCCGACACCGACTTCAAAGGAGGCGCGGCACTCGCAGCAGTGATAGTCGATCGGGGACACGGGACTCTCCATGGTCGGCGTGAAGGGGCGCTCCACTTGTACCGCGCGCCTGCTAGTGATCCGTGACCAGAATGCTATGGCGCCGCGAGGAGGGGTCGGCCCTTCTCTCTGCCGGACTCACGCATCGCGGATC
>CAYTRM010000514.1:0-1936 GCA_964440225.1 uncultured Thermoleophilia bacterium
CGACCTCGTCATAACCGGCGCCCGCGAGCACAACCTCAAGGACATCTCCCTGAGGCTGCCGCGCGACCGTTTCATCGTCATCACCGGCCTGTCCGGCTCGGGCAAGAGCTCGCTCGCCTTCGACACGATCTACGCTGAGGGCCAGCGCCGGTACGTCGAGTCGCTCTCAGCCTACGCGCGCCAGTTCCTCGAACGGATGGACAAGCCCGACGTCGACAGCATCGAGGGCCTCTCGCCGGCGATCTCGATCGACCAGAAGACGACGTCGCGCAATCCGCGCTCGACCGTCGGCACGGTCACCGAGATCTACGACTACCTGCGCCTGCTGTACGCGCGCGTCGGGCACCCGCACTGCCCGCAGTGCGGCCGGCCGATCGCGGGGCAGAGCGTCCAGCAGATCGTCGACCACGTGTGCGAGATCGAGCCGGGGACCCGGTTCAGCGTCGTCGCCCCGGTCGTGCGCGGCCGCAAGGGGGAGTACGGCAAGCTGTTCGAGCAGCTTCGCGCCGACGGCTTCACCCGCGTCAAGGTCGACGGCGAGGTGCGCGAGCTCGAGGAGGCCATCGACCTCGACAAGAAGTACAAGCACGACATCGCCGTCGTCGTCGACCGGCTCGTCATGAAGGAGGGGCTGAGGCGCCGGCTCACCGACTCCGTCGAGACCGCCGCCGCCCTCGCCGACGGTCTCGTCGACGTCGAGCTCGCCGGTGAGGACGCCCGCACCCTGACGTTCAGCGAGAAGTTCGCCTGCATCCACTGCGGCATCTCGCTGCCCGAGATCGAGCCGCGCATCTTCAGCTTCAACAGCCCGCACGGCGCCTGCCCGGCCTGTCACGGTCTGGGGTTCACCCAGGAGATCGACCCCGACCTCGTGGTGCCGGACGGATCGCTGAGCATCGACAAGGGCGCTCTGCTGCCGTACGGCCAGCTCTCGTTCGGCTGGCTCGAGCAGGTGTTCGAGAGCATCGCCGCCACGTTCGGGGTCGACACCGACGCGCCCTGGGACGACATGCCGCAGGAGCACCGAGACCTGTTCCTGACCGGCACCGGCAAGGAACGCATACCTCTGAGCTACCGGAACTACCAGGGTCGGATGCGCCACTACACGTCCAGCTTCCCGGGCATCCTGAAGCACCTGCAGCGGCGTTTCGCGGAGACCGAGTCGGAGCAGGTGCGCCAGAAGATCGAGGAGTACATGGCCGACAAGCCGTGCCCCGAGTGCAAGGGGGCGCGGCTCAAGCCGACCAGCCTCGCCGTCACCGTCGGCGGGCGCAGCATCCACGAGTTCACGCTCCTCAGCGTGCGTGAATCGCTCGGCTTTCTGAGCGACGTGTCGCTCACCGACACCGAGCGCCTCATCGGCGGCCGCGTGATCAAGGAGATCGGCGAGCGGCTGCGCTTTTTGAACGACGTGGGCGTCGGCTATCTGACGCTGCAGCGCGCCTCGGCGACGCTCTCCGGCGGTGAGGCGCAGCGCATCCGCCTCGCCACGCAGATCGGTTCGGCGCTCGTCGGCGTGCTCTACATCCTCGACGAACCCAGCATTGGCCTGCACCAGCGCGACAACCGTCGCCTCATCGACACGCTGCTCCGCCTCCGTGACCTCGGCAACACGGTGATCGTCGTCGAGCACGACGAGGAGACGATGCGCTCGGCCGACCACCTCGTGGACATGGGTCCCGGCGCCGGAGAGCACGGCGGGGAGGTGGTCGCGGAGGGCACGCCGGCCGAGGTCATGGCCGACCCGGCGTCTCTCACCGGCGAGTTCCTCGCCGGCAGGCGGCGCATCGAGCTGCCCGGGCAGCGCCGCCTCCCCCTCGAGTGGTTCACCGTCCGCGACGCGCGCATGCACAACCTGCGCGGCATCGACGTCTCGTTCCCGGTCGGCGCCTTCACCTGCGTCACCGGCGTGTCGGGGTCGGGCAAGTCCACCCTC
>CAYTRM010000515.1:0-1933 GCA_964440225.1 uncultured Thermoleophilia bacterium
GACGGCGCCGCGCTTGTCGTGAAGGTGCCCGTCGGCACCGAGGTCCGCGACGCCGACGGGGAGCTTCTCGGGGACCTGGTCCGCGAGGGGCAGCGGCTGGTCGTGGCTCGCGGCGGCGAGGGCGGCCGCGGCAACGTCTGCTTCAAGAGCTCGACGCGCCAGGCGCCCCGCTTCGCGGAACGCGGTCTCGAGGGTGATGAGCTGTGGCTCTCGCTCTCCCTCAAGCTCCTCGCGGACGTCGGTCTGGTAGGTCTCCCCAACGCGGGCAAGTCGTCGCTGCTGGCGGCGCTGACCAGGGCGAGGCCCAAGGTCGCCGCCTATCCGTTCACGACCATCGAGCCGAACCTCGGGGTGCTCAGGCTCGAGGACCGGCCGGTGGTGATCGCCGACATCCCCGGGCTGATCGAGGGCGCCAGCCACGGGGCGGGTCTGGGTCACCGCTTCCTCGCGCACATCGAGCGCACCGCGGTGATCGTCTACGTCCTGGACGGGGGAGAGGGTGCGGAGGTATGGCCGGATGCGCTGTCCACCGTCCGCGCCGAGCTGGCCGAGTTCCGCCCCGAGCTTCTGGAGCGGCCGTCCATCGTGCTGCTGAACAAGGCCGACCTGCTCGACGCGGCGGGGGAGGACGCGGCCCGGGAGTATCTGGGAGGCCTCGAGTGGCCCGCGGCAGCGCTGCCGGTCTCGGCCGTCGACGCCCGCGGTCTCACGGACGTCGTCGACGCGCTTTCGGCGGTCATGGCCGCCCGCTCCGACGCGGCGGAGGCCGCGCCGGACGCGAGCCCGGCGACCGTGCTGCGCCCGGGCGCGGACCGCCTTGCCGCCTTCACCGTCGACGTGTGCGCCGAGGGCTTCGTCGTGCACGGCGCCCAGCTGGAGCGGCTCTTCGCCAAGGCGGATCTCGAGAACCCGGACGCGGTCGCGTACCTGCAGGAGGTCATCGAGCGCGCCGGCCTCAACGAGGCGCTGCGCCGCGCCGGCGCCGTCCCCGGCGACACCGTCGTCGTCGGCGCCCGGGAGTTCGAGTTCTCGTGAGCGCCCCGCCGGGCGCGCCGGGCGCTTTGCTAGAATCGTCGCCGTGAAGACCATCGTCGTCAAAGTCGGCTCGAGCACGGTCGCCGACGACCGTCTGCGCCTCCGTCGCCGGCTGCTTTCGGGGCTCGTCGCCGACGTGGCGGCCCTGGTGCACGACGGCCGCCGGGTCGTCCTCGTGTCGAGTGGGGCCATCGCCTGCGGGCAGCACGTGCTCGGCGTCACCGAGCGGCCCCGGCAGGTGCCGGCGCTGCAGGCCGCCTCCGCCGTGGGTCAGGGGCGGCTCTTCGCCCACTATGAACGTCTGTTCGGCGACCACGAGCTGACCGCGGCCCAGGTCCTTCTGACGAGCGAGGATTTCGCGCGGCGCGCCAGCTACGTCAACGGCCGCAACACGCTCCGCCGGCTCCTCTCGTGGGGCGTCGTCCCGGTCGTCAACGAGAACGACACGACGGCGACCGACGAGATCCGCTTCGGCGACAACGACGTCCTCGCCGCGCAGGTCGCCATCATGCTGCGCGCCGACCTCCTCGTGCTGCTCACCGACCAGGACGGGCTCTACACGGGCGACCCCCGCACCGACGGTTCGGCCGAACTGGTCCGGGTGGTCGCCGACCCGGCCGAGCTCGCCGCTCTCGACGTCGGCGCCGCCTCGCGGCGCGGCGCCGGAGGCATGCGCGGCAAGACGGCGGCGGCGCTGATGGCCGCGGCCGCCGACGTACGTACGGTCATCGCCAACGGATCGCGGCCGGGCGTCCTTCGCGCGGCCGCCGGCGGGGAGGAGGTCGGGACGCTGATCGCGGCCCGGCCCACGAGCGTGTCGGCCTTCAAGCTCTGGCTCCGCTACGCGAAGCCCGTGCGTGGTACGCTGGAAGTCGATGAAGGAGCGGCGCGCGCCTTG
>CAYTRM010000516.1:0-1932 GCA_964440225.1 uncultured Thermoleophilia bacterium
AGAGGCGATACTGCTCCCGGTCTCCGGACACGGTCTTCAGGGCCGTCAGGTGCGCCGCGATGCGCTCCGGTCCCTGCTCGACTCCCATGGTGGTGGCGAACAGTGGGGTCGTGTCGGGGGTCAGCGCCGTCGAATCCATCACCGCGGCGATCAGCCCGGCCTTGTCGCCATAGTGGTAGCGGATCGCGGAGCGGTAGGTGCCGGATTCCTCGGCCACCGCGTCGAGGGTGAGCGCGGCGATGCCGCGCTCCGCCACGATGCGCTTCGCCGCCTCCAGGACCTGGGCGGCCGTGCGCGACGGCCGCGTCGGGCGCCCGTCATCTTCGGCCTTCCGCGTGCGCCTCGAAGAGCCCGGACCTTCTGTCGCTGCCACCGAACCCCCTTGTCACGACGACGGATGCATGCTACAAGGCGGGAATTGATTCGTCCAGACGGATTATTCCGCTGGACGACCACGTGCTCCCGCGGGGAGTCGAGACGATCGGAGCCCGGAGCATGCTGAAACTCGGGGTGGACGTCGGCGGCACGTTCACGGATGTGTGCCTGCTCGACGCCGAGAGCGGCGAGGTGTGGGTCGACAAGCTGCCGTCGACCGTCGGCGACCAGTCGATCGCCTTCGTCGAGGGCGTCCGCAAGACGCTGGAGAAGGCGGAGCGTGCCTGCGCCGACATCGACTTCCTCGTGCACGGGACCACCGTCGCGACGAACGCGCTCCTCGAGCACAAGGGCGCGCGGACGGCGCTGCTCACGACGCGCGGCTTTCGCGACGTCCTCGAGATCGGCACCCAGCAGCGCAGGGAGCTCTACAGCGTGGTCCAGTCGCGGCCGCCGGTGCTGGTGCCGCGTCATCTGCGCCGCGAGGTCACGGAGCGCGTGGCCGCGGACGGCGCCGTGGTGACCCCGCTCGACGAGGACGAGGCGAGGCGCGTCCTCACGGAGCTCGCCGCGGAGGGCGTCGAGACGCTCGCCGTCTGCCTCCTGTTCTCCTTCATGAACCCGGCGCACGAGCGCCGCCTGGCCGAGCTGGCGGCGGAGATCATGCCGCAGGCGATGGTCTCGCTCTCCTCGGCCATCAGCCCCGAGTACCGCGAGTACTGGCGGATGAGCACCACGGCGGTGAACGCCTACGTCATCCGCCCCGTCTTCAGCTACATCGGTCGCCTCGAGGAACGCCTGCGCGACAGCGGAGTGACCGCTGGACTGCACGTGATGCAGTCGTCCGGCGGCCTCATGACGGCGGCCACGACCCGGGAGCGGCCGGTCAACACCATCCTCTCCGGCCCCGTCGGCGGCGTCGTCGGCGGCACCTTCTTCGGCCTCTCCGCCGGCTATCGCGACCTGGTCACCTTCGACATGGGCGGCACCAGCTGCGACGTCGCCACGGTGGTCGACGCCGAGCCGGGCCGCGCGCACATCAAGGAGGTGGAAGGGTACCCGCTGCGTACGCCGATGGTCGACATCGAGACGATCGGCGCCGGCGGCGGCAGCATCGCCGCCGTGGGCGTCGGCGGCGACCTCAAGGTCGGCCCGCAGAGCGCCGGCGCCGAACCCGGTCCGGCGTGCTACGGCAAGGGCGGCACACAGCCGACCGTCTCCGACGCGGACCTCGTGGTCGGCGTGCTCGGCGCGGACACCGTGCTCGGCCGCGACCTCGGGCTCGATGCCGGCGCCGCGCGCGAGGCCGTGCAGCGAGAGGTCGCGCGCCCCCTGGGGCTGTCGCTCGAGGAGGCGGCGGCGGGCATCATCGCGCTGGCCAACACCAACATGCGCGGCGCCATCCGCCTGATCACCGTGCAGAAGGGCCTCGACCCGCGCGACTTCACCCTCGTGGCGTTCGGCGGAGCCGGCCCGATGCACGCCTGTGCGGTGGCCCGCGAGGCGAGCATCCCCCGCGTGGTCGTGCCTCCGCACCCGGGCATCACTTCCGCCGTG
>CAYTRM010000517.1:0-1926 GCA_964440225.1 uncultured Thermoleophilia bacterium
GTGCTCAGCCGCCAGATCGCCGGCGGCGATGGCGTCGGCCAGCTCGTGGACTTCTTCGACGGTGTAGCCGACGATGTCCCGCGGCGTCTGCTCGCGGTCCCAGGGGCACTCGACGCGCAGTACGTCGACGATACGCTTGAGGGACACCAGTTCCTGGCCGAGCAGCGCGTCGTCGAAGGCCGGGCCGTCCGGGATGGTAACGATGGGCACGGTGCCCGACGTCGCGGCGCCGGCCGCGCCGGAGGCGGCCCGCCGGCGCAGCTCCCGCGCCAGCTGCGGGCCCTGCGGGCCGGCAAGCGCCACGACGACCTCGCCGCTCGAAGCGCCGCGGACCACATCGTCGAGCCCTGCGTCGTCCGAGGGATCCAGCTCGAGCAGCCGGCCGAAGCCGGGGTCGGCCGCTTCGCCGACGAGCTCGCGCAGCTCGCCCTCGAGCCCGGCCGGGATGAAGACGGCGCCGCCGCCGGCGAGCGCCCGCAGTGAGCCTGCGGGCGCCAGACCGGCGGCGGCGCCGATGTATACGAGCCTGAGGCTCATCGTCGCGTGGCGACGCCCCGGCGGGCCGGGGTCGTTACTCCGACGGCGAGGGAGACGGCTCCGTGGAGGCGGCCGCACTCGGCGACGCGGTCAGCATGGCGGGATCGTACCCGGGAGCGTAGACGACATCGGCGTCTTCCTTGGCCTGCTTGAGCCAGTCCTCCCACGCCGTGGCCTGCTCCTGGAACTTGAGCTGCTGCTCGATCGTCGCTTTGGCCTCCTCGAAGCTCTGGGTCGAGCCCGGGGTCTTCTTGGTGACCTCGATGACGTGCCAGCCGAACTGGGACTTGACGGGAGCGGAGACCTCTCCGATCTCGAGCGCGAAGGCGGCCTCCTCGAACTCCGGCACCATGCGCCCCTTGGGGAAGTTGCCGAGGTCGCCGCCGCTGTTCTTGGAGCCCGGGTCGGTGGAGTACTCCTTGGCGACCTTCTTCCAGTTGGCGTCGCTGTTGTCGGCCGCGAGGAGCTTCTGCGCCTTCTCGGCGTCGGCCTTGGACTTGACGAGCACGTGCCGGGCGTCGACCGACTCGGCGACGACGAACTGCTCTTCGTTCTTCGGGTCCTCGAAGTAGGCCTTCATGTCCTCGTCGGTGACCTTGACAGAATCGTTGACCTTCTTCTGCACGGCCTCCTGGAGCATCTGCGCCTTGAGCTGCTCCTCGAGCTCCGCCATAGTGACGGCCTGCTCGCCGAGCAGCTTGTCGAGCTTCTTCTGCCCGCCGACCTGCTCGACGATCTGGTCCATGCGCTCGGCGATCTGCTTGTCGGTCACCGTGACGCCCATCTCGGCGGCCTGCTGCTTGATGATCTCGTTCTGGACCAGGTAATTGACGATGCTCGCCTTGAGCTGGTTGTACTGCTCCGTGCCGTCCTCGGGGAACGGCGGCGCGCCCTCCTGAGCCGTGTACTGCGCCTCCGCCTGCGTCCAGATCTGGTCGAACTGCTCCTGGGTGACCACGCCGTCACCGACGGCGGCGATGGCGCCGGCGGGGACTTTGTTGCCGCCGCACGCGGCCAGCGCGAGCACAGGCACGAGCAGGGCGAGCAACGCCACGCCCATGATGAGCTTCTTCATAGATTCTCTCTCCCAAGAGTTGCCGACCGGTCGTGAGACACGCGGGCTTCGAGTATAGCATCGAGCACAGACTCGACCCACCGGAGCAGCGGCGGCTCGGATCCCTCGCGATGCGCGCCGAGCGACGCCCGTTGCTTGAAGTAGACGATGCGGGAGTCGGCGGCGCGCAGGCGCGTGGCGGCGTCGTCGTCCAGCTCGAGCCCCTCGACCTGCAGCCGGCTGCCGCGGTAGGCGGCGGCGCTCGCGCCGAGCTCCGCCGCCTTCAGCCGGATCGCCTGCAGGGTCAGCAGGTTCTCCACCGGCTCGGGCGGGGC
>CAYTRM010000518.1:0-1920 GCA_964440225.1 uncultured Thermoleophilia bacterium
CCGACACGCCCCAGAAGGGCGGCACCATGACGCTCGCGTACCTCACCGAGCCGTCCAGTCTCGACCCCGCGGTCGCCTGGAACGTGATCGACTGGGAGATCGAGCACCTCATCTACGAAGGCTTCCTCGGCTACGCAAGCAAGCCCGGCACCGAGGGCACCATGCTCGAACCGCGCCTCGCGACCGAGGTGCCGAGCATCGAGAACGGCGGCATCAGCGCGGATGGCACCGTGTACACGTTCAAGCTGCGTGAGGGCGTCAAGTTCCAGCCGCCGGTGAACCGCGAGGTCACGGCCGAGGACTTCAAGTACAGCTTCGAGCGCATGATGAGCGAGCCGCGCGCGCCGGCCACGTCCTTCTACATGGGCGTCGTCGGCGCCGACGCGTTCATGGACGGCAAGGCGGACGAGATCGAGGGCTTCAAGGTCGTCGACGACTACACGGTCGAGATCACCCTCGAGAACCCGGACCTCTCCTTCCTCAACGCCGTCACGATGGACTTCTGCGACGTCGTCCCCAAGGAGTGGGTCGAGAAGTGGGGCAAGAAGTTCAACCGCAACCCGCTCGGCACCGGCCCCTTCGTCTTCCAGGAGTGGACCCCCGGACGCACGATCACGCTGACCCGCAATCCGCAGTACTGGGACGCGGGCAAGCCGTATCTCGACGGCATCACCTACGAGCTCTCACTGAACCCGCAGACCGCGTTCCTCAAGCTGCAGCGCAACGAGGTCGACGCCCTCGGCGACGGCGTCCCCGTAGCGGACATCCCGCGCGTCAAGACGGATCCGCAGTGGAAGGACTACGTCTACACGCAGCCGCTGATCGCCATCAGCTACCTGTTCCTGAACAACGAGATGGAGCCGTTCGACGACGTCAAGGTGCGGCAGGCCGTCAGCTGGGCCGTCGACCGCAGCAAGCTCGTCAAGCTGCAGGCCGGCCAGGCCACCGAGCTCTGGCAGTTCTACCCGCCGGGAATGCCGGGTCACGTCGAAGGCAAGGAGTACTACGGCTACGACCCCGAGAAGGCCAAGGCCCTGCTGGCCGAGGCGGGCTATCCCGACGGCTTCGAGACCATGATCTACACCGACAACGTCGACCCCAACCCGAAGCTCATGCAGTCGGTCCAGGCCGACCTGAAGGTCGTCGGCATCGACGCCGACCTCAAGACGATGAGCAACAACGCCTTCTACAACCAGCAGGGCACGCCCAAGACGCTCACCATGGGCAGCTTCGGCTGGTGGATGGACTTCCCCGACCCGAGCGACTGGATCGGCCCGCTGTTCAGCAAGGCGAGCGCCGTGCCGGGCGGCATGAACTCCAGCTTCTGGTGGAGCCCCGAGCTCGAAGAGGCCTTCGTCGAAGCGCAGAAGATGACCGACCCGGTCGCGCGCATCGAGGCGTACTCGGCGATGCAGGACATCATCGCCGACGACGCGGCCTACGCGACGCTCTACTCGCCGATCCAGACGACGATGTGTTCCAAGAACACGGGTGGCTTCTACCTGCACCCGGTCTACCAGCTCGATCCCGCAAGCTACTGGAAGACACAGGCCGAGTGACCTCGGCCTGAAACGGGGGGCAACACAAGGGGGCAGGATGAAGACGCGAGTGTGGATAATCGGTGTCATGGCCCTACTGGCGCTGGCTGCGCTGGCCGCCGGACTCGCCGCCTGCGGCGGTGACTCCGGCGGCGGAGGCGGCGACACCGGCGGGGAGCCCGTCCAGGGAGGCACCCTCACGGTCGCCTTCCAGGGCGAGCCCACGGAGCTCGACCCGGCGATCGCCTGGGAGGTCGAGTCGTGGGCGCTCGAACGCCTCTGCTACCAGACGTTCCTGACCTACGAGCCGGCCTCGGGGGAGGCCGGCACCGAGCTCATCCCCGAGCTCGCCACCGAGGTGCCGTCCGTCGAGAACGGCGGC
>CAYTRM010000519.1:0-1909 GCA_964440225.1 uncultured Thermoleophilia bacterium
AGCCGCAGCGCGCGACCTTGTCTCGGCCGGTGAAGGCGCGCCCCGCGCGCACGGCCGCTGTGGTGGCGTCCGAGCCCGTCTTGACGAGCATCACGCTCTCTGCGCAGGGGACAACGTCGATCAGCCGCTTCTCGAGCTGATTCTGAAGCGGCTGCGTCAGCGTGAAACAGAAGGAGCTCTTCATCTGCTCCCTCACGGCTTCGTCGATCTCGTCCTCCACGTAGCCCAGGATGATGGGCCCGTAGGCGCACAGCATGTCGAGGTACTCGTTGCCGTCGACGTCGTAGATGCGCCCGCCCTGGCCGCGAGCGATGAACATCGGGTACTCATCGCCCACGAAGTGGTGGGGACGCCGCGACGCGAACACTCCGCCCGGAGTGAGCTGCCTGGCTTCCTGGAGTAGCTGCGCGGAGCTCGTGAGGTTGAGCTTGGGAGGCGACTCGACCTGTCTGGTGGCCACGGTTCTCCTTTCGTCATCCGGCGCTGGGCGCCGGGCTATTTGCCGGATTGGATGCCTTCGTCCCAGTCCCAGCCCCAGACGGCGCTGCTGGCGGGGATCTTGTAGCGGCGGCGCTCCTGATAGGACGGATAGCGCCTGGCGCCGCCCTCGCAGGGGTGCATGTCCACAGGGAAGCGCGGCGGCAGCAGCCCACGTTCGCTCGCCGCGCGCTCGAGCCACCCGCGATCGTCCGGATGGGCGATCGAGATGAGGGCGGAGGCGCGCTCGTAGCCGTTGAGCCCGCGCAGATTCACGATGCCGTACTCAGTGCAGACGTAGTGTGCCAGCTGGGCAGGCAAATCCACCGCCGCGCCCTCGGGCAGGAACGGCACGATGCGCGACTCGCCCCTTTTGTTGCGCGCGCTGATGGCGGCCACTCCGCGGCCGCCGCGCGACTGCCCACAGAACCCGACGAACTGCAGAAACCCGCCAGTGTTCGAGATGGGCCGATGGTCGATGAAGCCTGCGCAGTGCTGCCCGAGCAGGTCGATGGACATGCAGTTGTCGATGGCGATCATGTTGTCGATGCGCGACAGCACGTGCAGGTTGTTCGTGTAGTCGACGTCGTAGACCGCGAGGTTGCCGTTCCGGTGCACATGCTCGTAGTACCAGTCGGTGTCTCTCGGGTAAGCGAACGTCCAGACACTCCGCCCGCGGTCCAGGGTCTTGTAACGGTTCGTCACCTGGCCGGACTCGATCATCTTGAGCAGGCCGTAGTTCAGCATCTCGGTGTGGATGCCGAGGTCCTGCAGACCGGCGTCGGCCATGGCGCTCACGCAGGCGGAGGGCAGCGAGCCGATACCCAGCTGGATCACGTCGCGGTCGTCCATGATGGTGAGGATGTGCTGAGCGATGCGCCGCTCTTCCGGCGAGGGCTCCAAGGCCTTCTCGTCGACCTGCGGCCAACGGTGCTGCCGGCAGTCCACCTCGACCCAGTAATCGATGTCATCGATGCTCACCGTGTTGTGACGACCACCCTCCGCCCACGGGTAGTCGGCGCGCACCTCCACCACGCAGTTCCGGGAACACTGACGATAGATATCGCAGCTGTTCGTGCCGTAGGACCAGTTGAAGAAGCCGTGTTCGTTGGGCGGCGAGGCGGCGTTGATCCACCAGTCGATGCCGCGCCGGGCCGGGTCGCCGTGGGCGAAGCGGTAGTGGTGCCACCAGGTGCCCAGCGTCCAGCCCCACTGGGCCCAACTCGTGACACCGTACTCCTCACGACGTCGGCGGTTCCACGGCGAGAAGAAGAACTGGTGGAGGCAGTGGAACTCCTCATATGAGTCAGCCGCCTCCAGCGCAGGCTGAGGGTAGCCCATACCGTAGCTCCAAAGCTCAATGTCGCGGAGCTGGTCTGGAGCGGGACCCAGGCGCGACGCGAGCTCGGCCATGCAGGCAGTGGAGTCGCCG
>CAYTRM010000520.1:0-1891 GCA_964440225.1 uncultured Thermoleophilia bacterium
CAGCTTCAGCCCCTTGACTCCCCACTCCTCGACCGCGCGTTCGATGAACGAGACGGCCTGAGGACGGCGCGGGTCGACGCCGGCGAAGGTGAGCAGCCGGTCCGGATGACGTTTCACGGCTTCGGCGTACATGACGTGTTGCGCCTCGAGCGAGGCGGTGTCGCCGGTGCCGCCGCCGATGACATAGTCGATCGGCAGCAGCACGGCCTTGTCGATGCCGGCCTTGTCCATGTCCTCGACGATGACGTCACCCGTGCCGTCCATCCAGCCGGGCAGACGCTTGCGAATCCTCTCTTCGGGCCTGCCGGCGAGGGACGCCGAGACCTGGACGAACGAGTCCCACCAGGAGGCGGAGGGGATGTCCTCCCGCCAGAGGTGTGCATGGATGTCGATGATCACGCTGATTCTCCTTTGCATACGCAGACGCGCCTCAGCCGGCGGCAGCCTGCTGCTTCTCCCAAGCGCGTTCCTTCACGTGCTCCACGATCAGCTCCAGTCCGGTACCGTTCGCGAAGTTACCGGTGATCCCGAGGCTCTCGAGGAAGGGCTTCTCGTGGTCCTGGATGTTGCCGCCTGCGACGACCGGAACATCCAGGCCCTGCTCCTTCATGAGGTCGATGACCTTGGGGAACAACTGCATGTGAAAGCCTTCGTGCGTGCTCAGGCACACCACGTCCGGGTCCTCTTCCACGGCCGCCTGGACGAGGCCGGCTGGCGTGAGCCCGAAGCCGAGGTAGACGACCTCCATTCCGGCGTCTCGCAGCGCCTGCGCAACGATGATGCTGGCACGTGTGTGGACGTCGGTGCTCAGGATGCCGAGCAGGACTTTGGCGGGTCTGACTTCAGTTGCGTTCATCGCATGGTCCTTCCAGGCCAAGATTCGCGTCTGCGAGAGAGGTGCTGCTCACGACCGCATGTACTCAGGCTTCTCGATCATCCCGAAGGGGTCGTAGCCGAAGCCCATCGCCTCGTTCAGCGTGCCGGCGATCTCGCCGATGGTGGCGTCCGCTTTCCACGCCTCCTTGACGGGGCCGATTACGTTCTTGCCGGCGGCGACGGTGGTCGCGATACCGTCGAGCGCCCTGCGCGTCGTTGCCCAGTCGCGTGTCTCCTTGAGGGCAGCGAAGTCGTTCATCGTCTTGCGGATGTTCTCCGCCTGCTTCTCTCGGTCGTACTCGAGCACGCGAACCGGGATCTCCTCCTCCGCGAGCTCCTGGAAGTCGTTCTCGCATACCTTGATGATCCGCTTCGCGTCCAGGCGCCGCTGACGCTCGACGACGCTCTTCTCCACCTCTTCGCGGATGTAGCCGCACTCGACAGCCTTGCGGAACCCGCCCAGGCTCTCGATCTTCTCGATCAGCTTCCAGGCGCGATTCTCGATCTCCTTGGTGATCCACTCCACGTAGTACGAGCCGCCCAGAGGATCGACCACCAGCGGGATGCCGGTCTCGTGCGCCACGACCTCCTCGATGCCGGCATTCATGAGCCCGCCATCGTAAGAGATGATCGCCAGCGGCTCGTCAAAGCCGACGAGCTGGACGCCCTGCACTCCGGCAAGCACGGCGGAGATCATCTCCGAGGTCAGCCGGATGATGTTGTACATCGGCTGGTTCTTGATCATGGAGCTGCCCGCCATCTGCACACTCGCCGGCGCGGTCATCTCCTTGGTCGTCGTCGCCCCGTAGCGTTCCTTCGCGAGCTTGGCCCACATGCGACGCGCCGCGCGGATCTTGCCGATCGTCTCGAAGAAGTCGATGTCACAGGCGAACTCGAGCGGTATCTCAGGGCCGACCTGATCGAAGGGCACTCCGCGCTCAAGCGCCGCGTCGATGTACTCGAGGCGGATCGCGAGTATGTAGGCGAGCTTCTGGATGCACGTGATCCCGTTCTC
>CAYTRM010000521.1:0-1888 GCA_964440225.1 uncultured Thermoleophilia bacterium
TGCACGCAGCCATGACGGCTCGGGACCTCGGCTACGAAGCGGTCATGGTCAACTGCAATCCCGAGACGGTGTCCACCGACTACGACGTCTCCGACCGCCTCTACTTCGAGCCCCTGACCTTCGAGGACGTCGCCAACATCGTCGCCAACGAGCGGCCCAAGGGCGTGATCGTCCAGTTCGGCGGCCAGACCCCGCTCAAGATCGCCCGGCACCTCGCCGAGGCGGGGATCCCCATCTTGGGCACGCCGCAGGAGTCGATCGACCTCGCGGAGGACCGCGGCCGGTTCGGGAAGCTGCTCGAGGAGCTCGACGTGCGCTGCCCTGAGTACGGGCTGGCGACGACGGCCGCGGAGGCGGCCGCGGTCGCCGAGCGTGTCGGGTACCCGCTTCTCGTGCGGCCGTCCTACGTGCTGGGCGGGCGGGCCATGCAGATCGTGTACGCCGCCGCCGAGCTCGAGCACTACATGACCACGGCGGTCACCGTGAGCCCCGAGCACCCGATCCTCATCGACAAGTTCCTGGAGGACGCGATCGAGGTCGACGTGGACGCGATCGCCGACGCCGACGACGTGTACATCGGCGCCGTGATGCAGCACGTCGAGGAGGCGGGGGTCCACTCCGGTGACTCGGCCTGCGTCATCCCGTCCATCTCTCTGGGCGAGGGCACACTCGAGCAGGTCCGCAAGCAGACCAAGGCGCTCGCGCTGGGCCTCGGGGTCAAGGGCCTGATCAACGTCCAGTTCGCCTTCCAGAACTACCAGCTCTACGTCCTCGAGGTGAACCCTCGCGGCTCGCGCACGGTCCCGTTCGTCAGCAAGGCAACGGGCGTGCCCATGGCCCAGATCGCCACGCGGGTCATCCTCGGCGAGGCGCTCAAGGACATGGGCCTGGAGCGCCGCGTGCCGGAGTACGTGAGCGTCAAGGAGGCGGTGCTGCCGTTCAGCCGCTTCCCCGGGACGGACACGCAGCTTGGTCCGGAGATGAAGTCGACCGGCGAGGTCATGGGCATCGCCGAGACGTTCCCCACGGCCTTCGGCAAGGCGGTCGCGGCGGCCGGCATGCCGCTGCCGCTGGACGGCAACGTGTTCGTCTCGGTCTGCGACAGCGACAAGTCGGCGGCGACGATCCTGGCGCAGCGGCTGCACTCCCTGGGATTCACCATCTACGCGACGCGCGGTACGGCGACGGCGCTCACGAGCCTGGGCATCCCCGTCAACGTCGTCAACAAGGTCTTCCAGGGCGGTCCCCACGTGGTCGACCTCATCGAGAGCGGCGAGATCGGCTTCGTCATCAACACGCCCTTCGGCCGCGGCGCGCGGGCGGACGGCTACGAGATCCGCACGACCGCGCTGCGCAAGGGTGTCGCCCAGATCACGACGCTCGCCGGGGCGTCGGCGGCCGTGTCGGCGATCGAGGCGGCGCGGCGGCCGCGGGTGCAGGTACACTGTCTGCAGGACCTGCACGCGGCCGCGGAGGGCCGATGACCGAGCCTGCCGAAGAGACGCATCATCATCCCGCTCAGTGGGCCGAGAGCTCCCGTTGCCGGGTCGCCGCCGTGCGGCACTACGGCGCTTTCGCCGCCCTCGAGCTGATCGCCCCCGGTATCGCCGCGAAGGCCTCGCCGGGGCAGTTCGTGATGGTCGCGGTGCCCGGCGGCGGCCACCTGCTGCGGCGGCCGCTGTCCCTGTTCACCGTGCGCGGCGACCGCATCGGTCTGCTCATCGAGGCGCGAGGCAGCGGCAGCGAACGGCTCGCGGAGCTCGAGGTGGGGGAGACCGTGACCATGTCGGGACCCCTGGGCAGCGCGTTTCCCACCGCCGGCGTGACCGACGCGTTGCTGGTCGGCGGCGGCATCGGGTGCGCCCCGCTCCAGTACGTCGCCGACGAG
>CAYTRM010000522.1:0-1886 GCA_964440225.1 uncultured Thermoleophilia bacterium
CGTCAACGCCCGCGTAGCGGGCGCTGGTGACGCCCGGCGCCCACCCCAGCGCCTCGACTTCGAGGCCGGAGTCGTCGGCGAGGCAGAAGAGGGCGGCGGCGGGAGACTCGGCTGCGCCGGGGTCCACGGCAGCGCCCGCCGGCGGGCCGGCCGCCAAGGCGCGGACGAGACCCTCGGCCTTACCCAGCGCGTTCTCGGCGAACGAAGTGACCCCCTCGGGCGGCAGCTCCACCCAGCCGGGCATCGGCAGAACGTCGCACGGCGCCAGGATCTGCCGGAACTCGCCGAGCTTGTGGCGATTGCCTGTGGCCAGCATGAAGCGCACGCCGCGGCCTACCCCAGCTCCGCGACGGCCGCCGTCTGCGCGGCCGCCAGCGACGTCGCGCCCGCGGCCGCGAGGTCGAGCATCGTCTCGAGCGCCGGCCGCGAGTACGGCTCGCCCTCGGCCGTCGCCTGGACCTCGACGAGGCGTCCGTCGCCGGTGATCACGGCATTGAGGTCGACCTCGGCGGCGGAATCCTCCTCGTAGTCGAGGTCGAGCCTGGCCTCGCCGTCGACGATGCCTGCGGACACGGCGGCGATGGAGTCGAAGAGCGGCACCTCGTGCAGACCGATGAGCTCCTTGATGGCGAGCGCGACCTGGTACACGGCCACGTACGCGCCGGTGATGCTCGCCGTGCGCGTGCCGCCGTCGGCCTGCAGCACGTCGCAGTCGACGGCGATGGTGCGCTCGCCGATGATGCCGAGGTCCATGACGCCGCGAAGACTGCGGCCGATCAGGCGCTGGATCTCCATGGTGCGCCCGCTCTGCTTGCCGCGCACGGCCTCGCGCGCGGAGCGCGAGGGCGTCGCGCCCGGCAGCATGCTGTACTCGGCCGTGAGCCAGCCGCGGCCGGAGCCGCGCAGCCAGCCCGGCACGCCGTCGCTCAGCGACGCCGTGCAGAAGACCTGCGTGTCGCCGAGCTCGATACGCGCGGAGCCGGCGGCGAACTTGGCCACCGCCGGCGTGATGGTCACCGGCCGGAGCTCGTCCGGCTTGCGTCCCTTTCTCACAACGTCCTCCTCGCCGCCCGGGGGCGGCCGCGGCTCGCCCTCAGGCGGCCGGTCGCATGATCCCGAACAGGTCGCGGTGCCGGCGCACCACGAAGAGCAGCGCGAGCCCGGCCGTGAACAGCACGACCGCCTCGCCGAACCCGACCCAGGCGACGCTCGCCCAGTACGGGTACCCCAGGACGAAGGCGAGCATCGCCGCCACGCCGAAGGCGTTGACGACCACCGGCGCAAGAAGCGCGACGACGCGCGGGCCCACGACGTGCATGACGCTCGCGGCCACCAGAGTGAGCGCCGACCCGAGCACGAGATCGAGGGGCATCATCGGACTGGCCAGATTGCCGACGCCGGTACCCACGGTGAGGCCGACGACGGCCGCCGGGTCGACGCAGGCGAAGACGAGCAGCGCCTCCGAGAGGCGGAACTGCACGGGTCCGTACGCGAGGGCGTTCAGCCCGGGTGCTAGCGTGAGCGCGGCGTACAGGGCGGCGTAGATCGCCGCCCGCGCGAGAAAGCGGCTCGTCATGGCGCGACGAGCTCGTTCAGCTTCTGGAGCGGGAGCGCCCGGACCCGGGTGAGCGGCATCTGCAGGAAGCGCGCGCCCGTCGAGCGGAACCGCTCCACGTCGCCGGTCGCGTAGAAGCGGTACGAGCCCAGCTCGTCACCGGGGCGCTCCATGCGCTGACGCGCGAGCATCGCCTCGACCTCTCTGGCGATCTCGGCGGCCGGATTGACGAGCGTGACGTCGCGGCCCAGGAACCGCTGCAGCATCGGGGCGATCAGCGGGTAGTGCGTGCACCCCATGATGACGACGTCCGGGCGCTGCGCCTTGAGCG